>CAYNVI010000027.1:0-18245 GCA_964400585.1 uncultured Pirellulaceae bacterium
GCCCGCCGGCCATCGAGACCCGTCGCGAGTGATCGGTGATCGCGATGTACTGCAACCCTCGTGCGATCGCTCCGTCGGCCATCTCGCGGAGGGTGGCTTGCCCGTCGGTGGCGGTCGTATGCATGTGCAGATCGCCGAGGATCTGATCGCGCGTGATCAACGTCGGGGGGGGGGCTTGGGCGGCCCATTCGAATTCAAAACGGTCTTCCCGCAATTCGGGAGGGATCACCGGGAGGTCGAAGAGGTCGTACATTTCTTCTTCGCTGGCCCCGGCCAGCGGCGTTTCGTCGTCTCCCTGATCGCGGAAGACGCCGTACTCGTTGACCTTCAGCCCCCGTCGCTTGGCGAGCGAGCGCAGCCGGATGTTGTGGGCCTTCGAGCCGGTGAAGTAGACCCAGGCGGCGCCGAACTGCGGGGGTTCGACCAGCCGCATATCCACCTGGAAGGCCTCGTCGACGCGGATCGACATCTTTGTTTTTTTCTCGCTGCCCCGCAGGATGGTCGAGGTCCGTCGGGGGAAGGCGGCCAAGTGGTCCATGGCGGCATCCCGGTCGCTGGCGATGACCAGCAGATCGAGGTCGCCGACGGTTTCCTTCCCGCGGCGGTAGCTGCCGGCCGGTTCGATCCGCTCGATCGCCTCGGATTGGCGGAGATGGCTGAGCAAGGCCTGCACGATCTCGTCGGCGTCGGCCCACCGCAGGCGTTCGGCGGCGGCTTCGGCAATCGACAGCCCTTCCAGGATGGTTTGCTCGGTCTTGGCGCCAAAACCTTTCAGTTGGCGGACCTGCTGGGCCTCGCACGCTTCCCGCAGTTGCTGCAGGTTGTCGATCCCCAGGGCTTCGTGAAGCGCCGCGGCTTTCTTCGCGCCCAGCCCCGGGACGCGGACGATCTGCAGGACCGAAGCGGGGACTTCCTGGCGGAGCTTCTCGAGCTGGGGAAGTCCTCCGTCGGCCAGCAGCTTGGCCGACTTTTCGGCCAGCGTGCTGCCGATCCCAGGCAGATCGGCGAGCTTCCGATCGGGGTCCTCGAGGATCGCCGCGACCGATTCATCGAGATCGCGAATCGCCCGCGCCCCGTTCCGGTAGGCGCGGACGCGAAAAGGGTTCTCCCCTTTGAACTCCAGTAGATCCGCCAGTTCGTCGAAGACGTCGGCGATTTCTCGATTGTCCATCACGGTCTCCTTTCCGATCAGCATAAAACAATTCGGCCGTCCCGCACCTTCCTTATTCCCAGCCCGAGTCGTCGTAGGAACGGCGGGGAGCGGGCGCACGTCGGGGCTGGGGTCGGGCGCGTGGGGGGGTGGCGGGTTCGACGTGATGAGGCGCGGCGGGAATTACATGATCGACCTGGCGGACCACCGCATCATCCGCAGCGGCCGTTGGCTCGGCGATCAAGCGGCCCGCAGGCTCGCCGGCGGCGGCCGCCGCCGGAGTAGGGCGGCGGGTCGGCTGGCGATGGCTTGCCCACTGGATCTTCTTGCTGCCCCAGGGGGGGCGGGCGGCGGTCCGGCCGGTCGCTTCTTGGCCGATTGCCGGAGAGCGTTCTTCCTGCTCCGGCCACAGCGAAGGGGGCGCAGGGATCGGGCGGGCCTCGCGAGGAGGCGTCGCCGAGGCGGGGGGAGCGGCAGCTGGCGCAGTGGAACGCCATCCCGAACGGTTCGTCGCAGCGGCGTTCTCCGGCATTCGCCGGTAACCGCGGAGGGCCGAAGTGTTCGGGTCGAGCTGCGGTTGCGGGACCGTCCGCTGATCCTGCGGGCTCGCTTGACGCTGCGAATCCTCGCCGTTGGAACCGTTGCCGGGAGGGCCGCTCAGCGGTGCCGTGTTGTCGGCCGGATAGCTGGGGTAGCTGCGATAACAGGAGGCGGGCGGCGGCGCGGCTTGCAGGGAACCATCGTAGGTCGATCGCTGCGAAGCGTACGGATCGAAACCATTGGCGGGGAGCGTCGGCTGGGGAACGTATCCTTCGCCCGCCTGGGCCGGGTTCGCCGGCCGCGGAGCGCTCGGTAAGGGAGCTTCGGAACCGCAGCCCGGGTTGTAGGGAGCGGCTGGCGGCGTGGGCGCGCCCTGGTAGCTCCGCACCGGCGATCGCTGGACCTGGTACTGCGAACCGGTGCAGGCTCGCTGGGAGGTGACCGTGGCGCCGGTGGTTGGATTGACCGTCGTCACCGGACGGTAATAGGTCACCGGGGCGCGGTAGTAGGAGGTCCGGTAACCGGTGCCGAACAAGGAACCGAAGAAGCGGCGGACGCCGCCCAGCAAGCCTCTTCGGGGGGCCGGGGCGATCACGGCACCGGTGGGGACCGCTGCCTGGGGCGTGGGCGCGTAGTAGCTGGAGTAGGCTGCGGCTTGGTTGGCGGGATAGGCCGCCGCCTGATTGGCGGAGAACCCCGCTTGTTGAGTCCCCTGCAGCGGGTCGGGGTAGATATTCCCGGTGCCGTAAAAGGAGCTGACCGGGGCGGGGTCGGCGGTGGCCGCCGCCGCCGTCCCGTAGTAGCTGCTGTAGACGCCGGCATAGCCGTTGGGCGTCGCGGTGGCTGGCGTGGAATAGGCGGGCATCTGGGCCGCAGCCGCCCCGTTTACCGGGGGGCGGTAGGTCGTGATCGGTGCAGCGGGCGCGGCGGCGGGTGCGGCGGCGAGCGGGGCGTAGCCGGCCGCGTAGACCGGTTGGTAGTTGGCCGAATAGGCGGGCGGCGTGGCCGCCGGGGCGGCGGGATAGACCACCTCGGGGGTTCCAAATAGCCAATCACAAAGACACCCAGCCTCCACCGGGGGCGTGACCGCCGTGACACTGGCAGCCAGCGCGGCGAGGTAGAGGAATGGTCGATGAGGCAGCAACATGTGTTTGATCCAGCAGACGGGAGACGTCCAAATGTTCGACTCTGAAGAGAGTGGAGGACATGGGAAGGCTGCCGTCAACGGACGACGGCCGTTCTTCAACCAGATGGCAAACTTTTGGGCCGGTGAAACGATTTCGATGCGGGTTGTCACGATTATGCGGGCGACGGAGAGCGGTGGGCGGGGACTGTTGGCCGGCGAGCCCGGTCGCTAGGATCGAACGCCCAGCAGGGCGGGATCATGAGGGGAGAATCAGCCAGTGGATCGAGAGCGTGGATAGCGAAACGAGCCGGACCAGGGCGACCAAGCGGCCCCCTGCCAGCCGGCGGTGGGGAGGCGAACAAATGGCCGGTTGGTTGTTTGTCTCCCCCTGGCTGTTGGGCCTGGTGGTGCTGTTTCTTTACCCGTTCGCCGCTTCGCTCTACTGGAGTTTTTGCCGTTACGACCTGCTGCGGCCGCCCCAACCGATCGGCTGGGCCAACTACCGCTTGTTGGCCCGTGATCTGACCTCGGGCGGTCCCTTTGGTCGCGCCTTGGTGAACACGTTTTACTATGCGGCGTTGGCCGTTCCCGGCACGGTCTTGCTGGGGATCGGGCTGGCTTTGACGCTCCGTTACCAGCGTCGCTTGCGGGTGATCTCCCGGACGGCGGTCTATCTGCCGTCGGTCTTGCCGACGGTCGCCACGGCGGTTCTTTGGATGTGGTTGCTCGATCCCCGCGATGGGATCGTCAACGGGGTGCTGGCGGCACTCGGAGCGGGCCAGCCGAACTGGTTTCGCGGAGTTTCGATGGCGTTCTGGCCGCCCGGCTGGGGCGATGCCGGTTCCAAAGACGCGCTCGTGTTGATGACGTTGTGGGCTTCGGGCAATTGGATCGTGATCTACCTGGCGGCGTTGCATCAGGTGCCGACGGCGCTTTACGAAGCGGCCTCGCTCGACGGCGCCGGAGCGGTGCGGCAGTTCTGGCACGTGACCTTTCCGAGCCTCTCTCCGGTGATTTTCTTCAACCTCGTGATGGGACTGATCCAGTCGGTCCAGTTCTTCACGCCGGTCTACATCGTCAGTGAAGGGACGGGCCAGCCGGCCGATGCCAGCTTGCTGCTTTCCTTGCAGTTGTTCCTGAGTGCGTTTCAGGATCTCCGGATGGGATTGACCAGCGCCGTCGCCTGGGTGCTGTTCGCGCTGCTGGCAGGATTGACCTATGGGTTGTTCCGTTCCAGTCGCTACTGGGTCCATACGCCGTAGGGAGGAGACCGATGGATAAGGAAAGATGGCTCCGCGGTCTCCGCTGGACAGCAGCCTTGCTCTTGATCGGCTTCCCCTTTGCCGCCGCCTGGCGATGGCGGACGGACGGTCCCGTCAGGCCGCGGGCGGCGACGGCCGAGGAGGTCGTGTTTTGGCATTTTTGGGGAGGCGCCGATGCGGCGGTGGTCGAACAGGTGGTGGCACAATTCAACGCTTCGCAAACCGACTACCACGTGCGGGCCGTCGCGATGCCGGGCAATAATCTCGATCTGAAATTGTTCCTCGCCGTGACGGGTGGCTCCCCGCCCGACTTGATCAATCAGGACGATCCCATCTTGGGAGACTGGGTGGCCCGCGACGCGGTGCTGCCGCTGGACCGGTTGGCGTCGGCCGAGGAGATCGCCGCGCTGCAGGCATTCCTCTACCCGACGGCCCGCGCCCTGGGGACGGTCGGGGGACGGCCCTATGCCCTCTGCAATGGACTCGATCTGCGGGCGCTCTACTACAACGCGGACTTGTTGGAAGCGGCCGGCTTGTCGCCCCCGGAGACGATCGAACAGCTCGACACGATGGCCGAGGCCTTGACGGCGACCGCTGCGAACGGGGAGCTGACGCGGGTCGGTTTCCTGCCTGACGCGCGACGCTGGTGGGCGTGGGGCACGGCCTTCGGGGCCGACTGGGAAACGGCCGACGGATCGGTGCAGTTGACCGATCCGCCCGCCGTGGCGGCGCTCCGCTGGATGGACGGCTACCGCCAGCGTTTGGGAACGTCGAACGTGCTCGCTTTTCGCCAGGCGGACCAGTCGCTGCCGGGCAAGACCTTTCCTTTGCTGGCGGGCCGCTATGCGGCGGTGATGGATGGGCAATGGCGCGTCCGCGATATCGCTGCGCACCAGCGGGAAGCCCGCCAACGGGGCGAGCCGGTTCCCCGCTTCGGCGTCTGCCCTCTGCCGTATCCTCCCGGCGGACGACCGCGCGCTGGATGGCTCAACGGCAATTTTTTTCTGATCCCCCGCGGTGCTGCGGAACCGGCCGGGGCCCTCGCCTTCGCCCGCTTCTGGGTCGGCTTCGGCGGGCACGTTGGCGAGGCGGCCCGCACCTGTGCGGCCGGGGGATGGATTCCGGTCGCGCCGGCGGTGGCGGAGCATCCCGATTACCAGCGATACCTGGACGAGCACCCGCTGATGCGCGTCTTCGTCGGCTTGGCCGGATCACCCCATCAACGGCCGTACCCGCTGGTCCCCGGGGCGGCGCGGTTGAAGCGGGCGGTCGAGGGAGCAGGAGCCGCCGTGATGAGCGGCCAAGCGACGCCGCGCGAAGCGGCGGAGGCTGCCCAGCGTCAGATCGCCCCCGACGCAACCACGCTCCCCTGAGGTCCCGGCTCGACACGACAAGTGGCGCTGTTTAGCTAGATGCCCATCTGGGCGAGCATGTCCGCGACGCGCCCCACGGTTCCGGTCAGCATCGGGTGCGACTTTTCGAAATCGCGTGTCGCTTCCCGCAGGCGATCGGCCAGGGAGGCGGAACTGACATCCGAGTGGTCGAGGGTGGCCTCGATTTCTTCGACCGCCGCCCGCAACCTGGTGATCTCGTCCTGGTCCAAGTCGCGGGCCTCGGACAGCTGCTCATGAAGTTGTTGGAGGGTTGCTTCGAGAGCTTGCCGAGCCATGAAATGCGTCCTTCACGTCGAGACCCCGAGCGTGGCTCGAGAGAGAGGGGGGAATACCGGTCGCGATGTCTTCTTGTTGAATGTACTCGACCCCTGCCCGGCTCGACATCGGGGGCGGGGCGGAAATCGCCGGTGGCCGAGCCCGCACCTGGCCGGATGCGGATCCGCCACCTCAGCGGATCAGGATCAGCAACCGGCTGCGAATGTCGGCTCCGAGGCTGGCGGAACCGGCTCCCTGCCAGGCTTCTGGATCGCGGCGATCGATCGGCAAGAAGGGCCGATCGGCTGCGGCGGCCGGGAATCGACCCTCCGCATCAGACGAGACGATCTCCCAGGCGGCGCCGGCCGCCTCGGTCGAGCGGACGTCGGTCGGGACGGCTTCGCCGATCGCATGCGTGGCGGCGACCACCGGGACATCCATCGCTAGATTCCAGCCGATCCGTCCGATCTCGTCGGTGTTGGCGAACAGCGAAACCATGAAACGATCGAGTTGCTTGCCGGAGGCTTCCACGAAGACGATCGAAACGGGACGGGAATCCGCCGGCCCCTCGGCTGCCTGCGGCGGACCGCCCACCAGTTCGGCGTCTTGGAGGTAGCCGACGACCGCTTCGTTGACCGCTTGGGTCCCGTTGGCGCGGATGCCTGCCGCTTGCATCGCCTGGAAGACCGCCCGATTCTCGCGTCCTCGATCGGTTTGCTCGACTTCAAACATCATCACCGCTTGGGCGGCTAACTGGGCGGCCGGATCTGGGGCGGCCGGATCTTTCGCCGAGGGGGCGGATCGCATGGCCGCCGATCCCGCGGAACCTGCCGCCGGCGAAGCGTCCGCCAACCGCGCGGGATCCGGTTCCGGGGTGGCACGCTCCGTGGCGGTCGGCGATCCGTCGACATCCGGGGAACCTGCTTGTCGGGCCGCGGCGTCCGCTTCGGCGCGGGCGACCATTCCTGCTGGAGGGGTGGAAGGCGCTGCCGACGGCGAGTCGCCTGAGGGTGGCTTCTCGGCCAAGTCAGGCCCAGACGATGGCGTCGACGAGGGATCGGGAGAAACTTCGGATCGCGCGACCGCTGGCCCCTGCTCGGAACCGCCGAACGGATTTTGCCAAAGGGTGACGGCCAACAAGAGGGCGGCTGCCAGCCCGATCACCACTCCCAGGGGTTGCCAGTGGGCGAGCGAATGCCAGCGAGATCGGGAGGCGGCGGAGCGGCGCGGGGTTCCGTCACGGCCGGAGTCCGCGAGCCGAACATGGTGGGTGGCCGGCAAGGCTTCCTCGTCGGCCCGCTGCTGGGCTTCGGCCAGCACGCGGTGGGCCAGATCCGAGGGGGCGCTCGCGGAGCCCTGCAGGGCCGCACGCGTCGTCTGCTGCAAGGAGCTCAACTGCTCCCACAGGAGCCGAGCTTCCTCGTCGTGGGCGAGCATCTGCTCGACGCACCGCCGCTCGTCGCCACGGAGCGCATCATCCAGATACGCACTGAGCAGCTCTTCTTTGATTTCCTGGGGGAGGGACATAGCCTCACTCGCCAATAGGGAACATAGGGGCGTCCCGGTCTCTTGCCCGTCACGGTTTGCAGTTCCTTGCAAACCGAGCGGAGGAAACCGATGACACAGGCCGAGGCGGCCTTGATGATAACAATTCGGTCGATCCTGCGGGGGGAAGTGACGCCCCTTTCCCCTCAATCAGGGGTGTGGTTGGAGGTGTGCTGGTCGCAGGCCCGAGGTCCCACCGCCGCCAGTTTTTCTTGACAACGCGAGCGGCGGGGGGCATCGAAGGTTGTTTACGCCGCTCGTCGACCGAGGGCTACGGCGATTAGGATGCCGCGCGTGCCGCAGAAGTTCCTTCGAGCAGGCAAGAGCCGCCAAGATTCTTCGCGGTTTTATGGGTACGCGGTTTGATGGGGGGGACGCGCTGCTCGCCCAGCCGTGTGCGAGCGGCCTCGGATCGCTCCCTTCGCTTGCCCGGCGCGTGGCGGCGGTCGGGGGGCAAAGCCGAGGGCGGCTAATCGTCGTCGAGGGCGGGGCGATCGACCGAGGGGGCGTCGGTCGGCGGGGATTCGGCCGCTTCGCGCGGGAGGTCGAGCCCTTGGCCGGGGGTGCGTTGCCCGTAGCGTTCGGCTTCCAGGAAGGCTTCCAGCAACACTTGGGCGGCGACGGCGTCGAGCCGCTGTTTGCGTTTTTTCCCCTTCACGCCGCTGGCCCGCAGTTTTTGGGTGGCGGCCGAGGTCGTAAAGCGTTCGTCGAACAACCGCACCGGCAGCTCGCACGTCGCGTGCAGCCACCGCGCGAAACTGCGGGCCTCGCGACTTTTATCGCTCTCGCCGCCGTCGCAGTGGATCGGCAGCCCGACAATCAGGCCGACAAGCCGTTCGCGGCGGACGAGCGTTTGGAAGAACCGCGTCTCCGCCGGTTCGGGGGCGCGTTGCCAAATCTCCAGCGGGCTGACCAAGATCCGGTCGGGATCGCAGACGGCGATTCCCGTGCGGACGGTGCCGTAGTCGATGCCGGCGAGCCGTCCGGTGCGAGGGAAGGGAGAATCGGACATCACGGGTCGGTCGGTGGCGGGGCGCGTCGGTGGCTGGGGGCGCGTCGACAGCTGCGGGGAGATCGGCGGCTGCGGGGAGATCGGCGGCTGGAGGGCATGTTCCGATTTTTCCGGAACCGGGCGGCGGGAGCGGCGTCTATCGGCACAGCGGCGGGCGGACGTCCCGTGCCTCCTCCGTTCGTACGGTACGCTTTGGGCGCGGAAGAGGACAGCCCCGCCCGCCAGACCGGGGGCGGCTGCGCTGCTGGCCCGCCGCCGTCGATTTTGCCTTCGATGCCAGCGGCGGTCTGCTTTTTCTGCGCGCGGTTCCGCGCTTCGAACCCTTCCTGCTTCGGGATGCTTTTCATGTTCGCGCTGCCTGTCCCTCCCCTTCGCCTGCTGGTTCTGTGGATCGCGGGAGCCTGTCTCGGCGGTCTGCCTGGCCTCGTCCGCGGCGAGCCGATCGGTCGGATCGAAACCTATGCCTTGGCGTCCGACCGGGAAGCATTTCTGGAGGAGCTGCTGCCGGGCAGCGAGCCCTTTTACTATTACCACTGCTTGCACTATCAGGTGACCGGGCAGTTGGCGGAGGCCGAGGCGATGCTCCAGCGGTGGGAAAATGATCCCCTGACGGGCAAGGCGTTGCGGCAGGGGATCCAGGACCGGCAGCGGTTGTTAACCTTTGGCAGTCGCCCCGACCAGACGGTCCAGTACCTCCGGCAACGCCTCGGGCTGCAATGGAACCATGCGGCTCCGCCGACCCGTGGGGAGCGACGTTATCCCGAGGCGCTCGATGCCCAGTTGCTCGCGCCGCAGCGTCTGATCGAGGAGGCGTTGCGGAGCGATAAACGGCTCCGGCAGCCTGGCTTGCGTTGGTTGGGCGAGCGGTTATTGAGCGGCGCAGGCGACCCCTTGCCGGTCGACCTCCGCTGGTTGCTCGAGCAAGTGGACGGACCGTGGATCGGCGATCTCGATGCCTTGGTGATCGCTGAATTGGAGGGTCGTCGGCCCGCGGATCGACGCTTTGGCGATCTGCCTGCGCATCGCTTTTTAACGGCAGACGAACTGCAGCGGGTCGCGGCCGCGGTGCCGGCGGTGGCGACGTCCGAGGCGATGGTCGCCGCTCGTTTATTGCGTCTGCGTCCCGACGCGGACCGCGATCCCGGCCAGCAACCCGCGGTGCGGCATGCGTACCTGGTCCGCGCGGACGCTTATGTGACGGAGCTGCCGCCGGCCTACAACAGTTTGAAGGCGGCGATCCTGTATCGGTTGTTGGCTGCCGACTGGGCCCGCGGGGAGCCGCAGCGCGAGCGTTTTATCCGTTACCTGCAATTGCCGCGACAGAGTCCTGTGGTCCCGCCGCAGCCCCGCCGCGACGCCGAGTCGGCCGCCGATTTGAACCAGGATTTTCGTGAGCTCGCCCTCGTTCGGCCGATCGGCGACGAACGCGATCTGGTGCGTCGGTATCTGGAAACCTACCTCCGGGAGGCCGCTTCGCCCGCCGCCTTTGCCGATTGGATCCGCTCGGAATACCTGCAGCGAGTCTTTGCCGAGACGAAGCTGTTGGCGGGGATCGGTTCGCCGGAACGTTGGTACCGCCAGCTCGATCCCGCCAGGCAGCAGCAGCTGAAGGATCGTGTCGAGTTAACGCTGGTCGAGCAGAACCCGCGGCGTTTGCCGCCGGACGAGCCGGCATCGCTGGCCCTGGAGATCAAGCATGTCGATCAGCTGGTGATCCGGATGTACGAGCTCAACACCGCCTCGTACTACCGGACGCACCAAGCGTTGGTCCACGCCGACATCGATCTGGACGGTCTGGTGCCGACGCACGAACGGCGGATCGATTATCCGCAGGCCCCGGTCCGGCGTCATCGCGAGCGGATCGAATTGCCGGAGATCGCGGGACGCAGCGTCTGGGTCGTCGACCTGCTGGGCGGCGGCTTGCGGACGCGGGCCTTGCTGCGACGTGGGGACTTGCGTTTGGTGCAGGGGGTTTCGCCCGACGGCTTGCGGTTCACCGCGTTGGACGAAGATCGCCAGCCCGTCCCGACGGCTCGTCTGCTGCTCGGCTCCCAAACGTTCCCCGCCGATGACCAGGGTCGGATCACGGTCCCTTTGCTGGACCAGGCGGTCGAGCGGGAGGCGATCCTGCTCGATGATCGATTGGCCGTCCCGGTGCGGCTGAGCCATCCGTCCGAAGCCTATCGCCTGGAAGCTTCTTTGGCGATCCAGCGGCAGCAGCTGCTGCCGGGCAAACAGGCGCAGTTGATCGTTCGCCCGCGGTTGGAGATGAGCGGGCAACGCGTCTCGGCTTCCTTGCTGAAGCAGGCGGCCGTCGAAGTCACCGTGACCGACAGCCAGGGGATCACATCGCGCAAGCGTTTCGATGACCTGACGTTTGACGAGCGCACCGAAACGGTGCTGCCGTTCCGGGTCCCCCAGCGGTTGACCCAAGTGGCGGTGAAGGTGTCCGGGGAGATCGTGCGGATCGCCGACGGCCGTCGCGAAACGCTGGCGACTTCGGCCGTCTGTGAAGTCAACGAGACGCGCCAGAGCGATCAGACGGTCGATGGTTTCTTGACCCATGATGGGCAAGGCTGGGTTTTCGAAACCCGCGGGCGCAACGGCGAGGCGGTCCCGGCGGTTAGCTTGCAATGTGCGTTCCGTTCGCGTTTTCGCGAGCGTCCGGTCGAGGTGACGTTGCAGAGTGACGCGGCGGGCGTGATTCGTCTGGGCGAGCTACCCGGGATCGAGGCGATCCGTTACCAGGCCGCCGGAGCGCATCCCCATGTTCAGCCGTTGGTGCTGGATGAAGCTGCCTGGCCGTCACGGCTGCATGCGACGACGGAGGAGACAGTGCAGTTGCCGTTGGCGGCCGCAGAGGTCGACGTGGCGAGACGGTTCCGCTTGCTCAGCCTGCGGGCGGACCGACCGGCGGAAGATCAGAGCGAACGGCTGACCGCCGCAGCCGGCCTGTTATCGTGCCAGCTGCCCGCGGGCGACTACGCGTTACTTGATCACCAGGCCGGCCGCCGCGTCTCCCTGGCGGTCACGGCAGGCGAAGTGCGGCAAGAGGTTGCGGTCGGATCGACACGGCATTTGGAACAACCGCGTCGCGATCCGCTCAGCATCCGCGGGCTCCGTCGCGATGAAGCGGGATTGCGGATCGAGTTGGCCGGCGAGACGGCGTTCGCCCGCGTCCATCTGTTCGCTTCCCGGTACCTGCCGGCCGAAAGCCCCTTGTCGCAGTTGCGCGAGCCAGCTCGCGATCCTGCCACCCGGTCCGTTTTCCAGCCGGCCAACGAATACCTCAGTGGATTGAAACTAGGCGAAGAGTACCAATACGTGTTGCGGCGTCAGCAAGCGAACAAGTACGTCGGCGTGATGCTGCCCCCGCCTTCGTTGCTGCTCAATCCCTGGGCCACCGAAACGACGACCAATGAGAACCAGCAAGCGAAGGCGGGAGAACGCCCGCGGGCGGCGGCGGCCGAGACGGATGCGGCGCGGCAGCGGCGCGGCGGCGCGGCGGGGGACGCCGCGAGGGCCCAGGAAGTCAGTTTGAGCTTTGATTTTCTTGCGGAAGAGAGCCTTGTCTTGGCCAACCTGCTGCCCGACGAGGAGGGCGTGGTGCAGATCGATGCCGCGCAGCTCGCTGCTTATCCGCTGCTGCAAGTCGTCGTCACCGACCCGGCGACGACCGTGCAGCGGACCGTGGCCCAGCCCGCCCCGGCGGTGGAGACGCGGGATCGCCGCTTGGCGACCGCGCTGACGGCCGCCCGGCCCCTGGCGTTCGAACGCGGCGTCCAGGTTGCCGGACCCGATCAACCGCTCACGCCCGCTTCCCTGGGAACCGCCCAGGTTCAGCCCTATGAGAGCGTGGCCGAACTGCTGGAACTGTACATCACCCTGGTGGACGATCCGCGGTTGGCCGCCTTTCGGCCGCTGGGGCGTTGGCACACGCTCGACCAGGCCGCCAAACGGGCGACCTACGGCGAGCTTGCCAGCCACGAACTGCATCTCTTTTTGCGGCAATACGATCCCGCCTTCTTTGCCGAGGTCGTCAAGCCGTACCTGGCGCAGAAGAAAGAGAAGCAATTGATCGACCACTGGTTGCTGGGCGACGACCTGACGGCTTGGACCAGCTCGACGCGGTACCAGCCATGCAACGCATTCGAGCGGGCTTTGTTAGCGCGCGAAGTTCCGGCCGCCCGTCCAGCGATCCTCCGTGAACTCCGGGAACGGGTCGACCTGTTACAGGTCGCGCCGGAAATTTTGGAGCGTTTGATCGAATCCGGGTTGGCCGGGAAACGGCTTGAAGGGGAATCGGTTTTGCGCCGCGAACGGGCCTTAGGCGAAGCAGCGGCTACCGAACTGGGGGCCATCAGCGAGGCTTTAGGCCTGGGCGGCATGGGCGGCCGGGCGATGGGTCGGGCGCCCGATGCGGCAGCGGCCGATGACGCGGCGGCCGATGACGCGGCGGCCGATGACGCGGCGGAGCCCAAGCCGTCGTCCCCTCGTGAGCATGTCGAGCTCTTTTTTGGCGAGCGCCAAGCAGGGACGCCGCGGATCCTGTTTCAACGGCTCGATGCGACCCGCCAGTATGCGGAAAGCCACTGGGACCGGGTTCGCGTGGGGCAAGCCGCCGCGGACTTGATCCCGCTCGATCCGTTCTGGCTCGACTGGGCGGAGGCCGAAGGGAGCGCGGCGGCGACGCCGGCGGTCTCGACCCATCTGCTGCGACCGACCACCAATCGCCACGCCGCGCTGGTCGCCCTCGCCTTCTCCGGGCTGCCGCTCCAGGGGGAAGCCTGGAGCTGGCCGGAAGATCCGGAAACCGCGCTGGCGCCACCCCAGCCGGTGGCCCTGATCCGCAAGCGGCTGCAAGCGCTGGAACCGCTCGAGGGGGAAGCGACGGTGTTGGTCGGCCAGCGGTTTGAAACGATCGGGGCGAGCCCGCCGCCGGCCGATTCCGAGGCGCCGATCGCGATCGCTCCCGACGAGTTCCTCGTCCAGCAGGGCTATCTGGGACAGGTGGTGATCACCAACCCGACCCCGCAGCCGCGGACGGTCGAAGTGCTGTGGCAGCTTCCCGCGGGCAGCCTGCCCTTGCGCGGTGAACAGCCGAGCGACAGTCAGACGCTCCGTCTGAAACCGTTTGCTGTCGAGCAGATCCCCTATCACTTTTACTTTCCGCAACCGGGCGTCTTCTCGCACTATCCAGTTTGCGTTTCCCGGCAAGGTCGCGTGCTGGCGCGGGGGCAGGAACGCGAGTTCCAGGTGCGGAGCAGCCCCACCACGCCGCCGGCCAACGATTGGCCGACGATCGCCCGGGAAGGGGATGCCGAGGCGATCGCAACTTTCTTGGCGGGTGCCAACTTGCATCGCCTCGACCTGACGCCGGTGCTTCCTCGGTTGCGGGACGAGACGATCTATCGCGCGGTGATCGACGCCCTGCAATCGGCGCGGCGGTGGGACCGGCAGGTGTGGGGCTATGCGGTCTATCACCGCGATCGGCAGGCCATGCCTTCGCTGCTTGCTGCCCGGGAAGACTTCGTGCGGGCCGCCGGCCCGGTGCTGCAGTCTGAGCTGCTGACGATCGATCCGATCGCCGCCGGGCTGTATGAGCATCTCGAATTCGCCCCCCTGGTCCGGGCCCGGATCCATCCGCTGCGACCCGAACCGGAGATCCTCAACGATCGCTTCCTGATCCAGTATCGACAATTGCTGAAGAACCTCGCCTACCAGCCCGCTCCCGAGCCCCCGCAGCAGCTGGCGCTGGCCTATTACCTGCTGCTGCAAAATCGGATCGAGGAAGCGCTCGAGCGGTTCCAGGCAGTGGAGCGGGACGCGACTCCGATGCGGCTGCAGTACGACTACCTGGCGGCCGTGTTCGCGTTGCATCAGGGCGACCACGCCACGGCCGCCGCCGTGGCCGCCCGGCATCTCGACCATCCGGTACCTCGCTGGCGGCAGCGGTTCCAGGAAGTCGAAAGCCAGTTGATGCAGCGCCAGCGATTGCGCAGCGGGACCGAGTTGGTCGGCGACGTTTCGCCTGGCGAGGGAGACTCCAGCGGAGTCGATCCCGAAGTCGCCGACCTGGCGATCCTCGATCGCCAACGGCGGCAAGGGGACGCGGCCAGCCGCCAGCCGGCGGTCGACCTGACGGTCCGCGGCCGGGAGCTGAAGATCAGCCACCGCCACGTCTCGGAGCTGACGGTGCGGTTCTACGGCGTCGATCTGGAACTGCTGTTCAGCAAGACCCCCTTTGTCCAGGACGACTTGGCCCGGATGGCGACGGTCCGTCCCGGCAAGACCGAACGGCTCTCGCTCGATCAGGAAACGGGGGTGGCGAGCTATCGGATCGACGAGTCGCTTGCCGGCCGGACGTTGCTGGTCGAAGTGGTCGCCGGCGCGGCGCGGAGCACGGCGCTCTACTTCGGCGGGCATGTCGATACGTTCGTCTCCGAAGGCTTCGGGCAATTGCAGGCCCGCGATGCCGAAACCGAGCAGCCGCTGGCCGGCGCCTACGTCAAGGTTTACGCCAAGCAGCAGGATGGCTCGGTCATCTTTTACAAGGATGGCTATACCGACCTGCGGGGCCGCTTTGATTACGTCAGCCTCAGCGCGAACGAGCTCGCTCAGGTCGACCAGCTGGCGATCCTGGTCCTCGATCCCGCACGCGGGGCGAGCCTGCACGCGGTTCGCCCGCCGACGCGATAGGGAGCAGCGAGCGGGGAGCAGCGAGCGGGACCGTATGCAGCGCCTGGCTTGCAGAAAACGGGTCCGGCAGGCAAGCTTGCGGGGTGTGGCGTCTCGCACGCCACGCCCCCGCCGGGGCTTTCCCTCCCCCGTTCCTGCAAGGCAAGTCGGCCATGTCCCTTTTCGCTGCCAGGCGACCGGCACGATCCGAATACGCTGCCACCCCCTTCGCAGCGGCCATCGACGCCGTGGCGGGTGACAACGTGCTGGTGGTCATGAAAACGCAGATGAACGACCTGTGCGAGCTCGCTTCGTCGATCAGCGTCGAGCAGATCGATCAAAGCGATGCCGCTGACGAGTGGACGATCCGGCAGGTCTTCGAACATCTGGCCGACGCCGAACGGGTGTTCGGCTACCGGATCTTGCGGTTTGCCGCCGGCGACCCCACGCCGCTGCCCGGCTGGGATCAGGATGCTTATGCGTCGAGCCGTTTTGGCTTGGGAGGCGGCTTTACGGGGCTGATCGAAGAGATCGGTGCTTTGCGGCACGCCAACCTGGTGCTGTTACGGCGGATCGAGCCGCGCCGCTGGGAGCAGGTGGGGACGGCCGACGGGCAGAAGATCTCGGTCCGCGTGCTGGCTTGGCTGACCGCGGCCCACCTCCAGGATCATCTGCGGATCGTGGCCGCCCGCGTCGGCTACTCGCTGGCGAGCCCACGTCGTCTCGAGGCGTAGCGCTCCGCGGGCGGCCCTTTTTTCGCGTTTTCTGCTTGCCCGAATGCCATACCATGTGTACTATCGAAATAATACACCAGTTGGCTAGTGCATGAGGACATCCAGGATGTACTTTTCGATCGATCCGTCCGATGGCGTGCCGATCTACGAGCAGATCGTTCGGCAGGTGAAGTACGCCGTGGCCGACAAGGTGCTGGTGGGCGGACAGATGGTGCCGAGCGTTCGGCAGTTAGCCCAGCAGCTGGCGATCAACCCCAACACGATCGCCCGGGCTTATCAGCAACTGCAGAGCGATCGCGTCCTGGAGGGCTTGCGCGGCAAAGGGTTGGTCGTCCGCAGCGATGCGATCCGGCGATGCACGAAGGCCCGCGATCGTCTGCTCGCGGACCGCTTGCGTGGGGTCTTGGCCGAAGCCTTGCAGGGAGGGATTGCGCCCGACGAATTGCGCCGTCTGTTCGACCAGCACCTGCAGGAACTGACCCAGCCGCAGTGACGGCGAGCTTTCACCTTCTTGCCCTTTTCTTTGTTTCTTTTGCGACGAGGCCTCTCATGTCTTCGACGATTTCGATCCAGCGGGTGAGCAAGCGGTTTCGCGACTGCGAAGCGTTGCGACAGGTCAGCCTGGAAGTTCCTCCCGGCGTCGTCTTCGCGTTGCTCGGGGAGAACGGGGCCGGGAAAACGACCTTGATCGAGATTCTGACCGGGTTCATCGAGGCGGAGGAAGGTTCGGTCACGGTGTTGGGGAGTGATCCGCTTACCCGCGGCCTGCAGATCCGGCGGCAGATCGGCTACGTCTCCGATACCCCGGCGCTGTACGACTGGATGACGGCGGCTCGGATCGGCTGGTTTACCGCCGCGTTTTATCCGGAGGGGTTCCTGCCGCGGTACGACGAACTGCTGCGGCATTTCGAGGTGCCGCCGCAGCGAAAGATCAAGCGGATGAGTAAGGGGCAGCGAGCCAAGGTCGCGCTCGCCTTGGCGATCGCGCACGAGCCCGCGTTGCTGATCCTGGACGAACCGACCAGTGGACTCGACCCGCTGGTCCGTCGGCAATTCCTCGAATCGATGGTCGACCGGGCGGCGACGGGCCAGACGGTGCTGCTTTCCAGCCACCAGATCAGCGAAGTCGAACGGGTAGCCGATTGGGTGGCGATCCTCCACGAAGGGGCGGTTCGGCTGGTGGCACCGCTGTCGGAACTGAAGGAAACGGTGGTCGAGTGGGTGGTCACGGTCAGCGATCCGCTGGTCGAGCTCGCGCGGCCCGCCGGGGAGATCCTCAGCGAATCGCGGCAGGGGCGGCAGTGCCGCTGGCTGCTGCGCGGCGTCCCTCCCGACAGCCTGGCCAGCTTGCAACAGCATCCCGAAGTGATCTCCGTGCGGCCCCGGACGCCGACGTTGGAAGAGATCTTCATCGGCTGCACGCATGGCACGCTGCCTCCGCTTGCCGAGGAACCGACCTCGGCCGCCTCGCCGGTCGGGTGACCGCGATCTGCTCCTGTTTCACCTTTTCCTTCTTCTGTTGGAGCGATCGTGATGTCTTCGGTTTTGATCCGACGAGCCCCTTCCCCCGTGGTCGCTTTCTTTTGGAAAGAGGTGATGGGGATCGCTTCGCTGGTGATCGCGTTGGTGATCGGAGGAGTGCTGCTGCACGCGGTGCTGGCAGTCATTCCGGGAGGCTCTTCGGGGATTCCCGCACTTTTGATCCTGCTGCCGAACCTGTTTGCCTTGGGGGTTCCGCCCTGGTCGGTCGGGCAGGAAGCGGAAACCGGGACCCTGCGGCGGCTCCGCGATTTGCCGGTGGCGTGGGGCGGGGTCTGCGGCGTGAAAGGCGTGGTAGCGGGGCTGGGGCTGGCCACCGTGTGGGGCGCCGCAGCGCTGCTAAATAACTCGCATGGGTTGTACGGCGGTATGGAGCCGGCAGGAACGCCGTTGCCAACGCTCTCGATCGGTGCGATCGGGGGGGCGGTCTACGCGGTCGTCTTTTCGGTGTTTTTGATGAGCAGCGGGTTTGCGGTGGCCTGGTGGGTGCGGAGCCCAATCGCTTCCTTGCTGCTGATGCTCCCGGTGATGGGGAGCTTGTTCGCGGTTGTTCTGTTCATCGGCAGTCTCGTTTCGCCCCCAGGAACCGTTTCGGTCGCCTGGCAGACGAGCCTGCTGGCAGCCTGCGCGTTGGGCCTGGCGGTCGTCGGTGGGATCGGTGCCCGGCGGACGCTGCTGCAACCGTGGGTCCGTCGCCGACGCGTGGGGAAGGCGACTTCCTCGGGGGGCTCCGGCTTGTCGATCACGATCGTGCCTTTGACGCCCCCGGGCCAGCGGTTTGCATTGCTGTGGCAGAGCGGCCGCCAGGCGGCGCCATTGCTGGTGCCGCTGACCTTGGTCGGTTTCGCCGCGGCTTTGCTGAGCGTGCTGCTCGCCGCCCGCGGAGGCGGGGAAGTGTTGGCCCTCTTGGTGGCGATCGTCGCGACCAATGGCCTGGGGGCGGCGGTCTTCATCACCGACAATGACCAACAGCGTTACCGCTTTCTGGCCGACCGCGGGATCGCGCCGTG
>CAYNVI010000028.1:0-18063 GCA_964400585.1 uncultured Pirellulaceae bacterium
AGCCCCCGACGGCCGGGCTCCTCCACGTCGTCGCCCGTCTGCAAGCGGCCGAATCCTACGCCAGTGGTGCCGCCCGCGTGATCGTTCACGCGGGCGTCTCGCCGCCGGCTCGCTGAGCTCCGGCCGTTCCTTCCCCAGCGGAGCCGCCGCGATCGCCTGACGAGAGCGCGGACCCGGCGGCGGGAGGGGGTTCTCTAACGAGCCCTAGAACGCACCGATGCGGAGTGGCTGGCCCAGCAGCTCGAGCAGTCCGGGGAGGTCTCCGTACTTGACGCTGCCGGGAACAAAATCGGGATCGCGGTAGGAATCGACCTCGGCGAACCGAAATCGCTCGCTCGCCAGCGTGACGCTATCGATCGCCTCGCCCGCCACGAAAGCGGCGGCCGCCGCCAAGGGCTCGCCCCCCTCCCGTCCATAAAGATGAACCTGTTCGTTCGACCACGACTTCGCTTCGGACTGGGTGAAGGCGACCAGGGTCAGCAGATCGTGGACCCGTTTGACGAACAGCGGATCGTTGTAGCCGTAGGTGTAGCCCGCATAGTGCCGCTTGTTTTCGACGATCCGCTGTGGCGCCTCGGCGTCGGCTTGCGGACGAAATTCGCCTTGGCCGAAGAGGTCAGCAGCGATGATCGCATAACCGCGATCGAGCAGATCGCGAGCGGCCGGCACGGGCAGTCCCGCCTCGTTCAACAAGCTCGCCTTCCCGTGCTTGCTGACCCACAGGACCGCTTCCCCGTTCCACGCCTTGCCTGCCTCTCCGGCTGGTTTCGGATACAGCGACAAGGTCGGGAAGCTTTCCCCTTCGGCGGGCAGTTGCAGGATGTCCTTGAACAGCAGGTAGCCTTGTTCTTCGACCGTCGCCTTCAAGCGGTTTTCCCGCGTGACCTCCTCCGGCGCCGGCAGCGAACGACGGAGGATCGTGTGCCAAGCCGTCGCCAGCAGCTGGCGGTGCTCGGCCGGGTCGTTCGCTTGCAAGGCGGCGAACTGCTGTTGGGCGTCTTTGGCGAAGAAGTGTCCGACCGCGCGTTCATGAGCCGGTCCGCCGGCGGGCTGCGGATGGTCGTCGTCCCAGATCGCGGCTTGTTCGGGAGACAGCAGCCGGTAGTCCTCTTCGACAATCGGTTCGGAAAGCCCGAGTCCGAGGTGCCGATTGAACCACTGGTACATCATCCCCCGGGTGACGTAGTTGAAGTTGTGAGGGAAATGGGTGTAGTCGCGGCAGAGGACGTTGTCTCGTTTGCCGTAGAGCGCGTATACCTGCTGCAGTTGCGGATAACCGTCGGTCATCATCTCGATGGTCCAGTCATCGGCAGCGGTCATCGCTTGCGGCCGGGGTGCGAGCAACGCGGCCAATTCGACATTGCCGGTCCCGATGCGGAGCAACGCGCAATTCTCGCAGGTGCAGCCTCCTTGCATCGAAGTACTGACCATCCCGTTCGGAAAGGTCACGACGGGGCGCGGGTCGATGGCCCCCAGCAGGATCGTCTGCGTGCCGCCCCCGCTGTTGCCGGTCACCGCCAGCCGGTTCGGATCGACGCCGGGAAGTTGCTCGAGGAAGTCGAGCGAACGGATCGCGTTCCAGACCTGCAAGCCCATGATCGATTGCAGCCGGAGTTCGGCGGGCGTGCTGTAGAAGAGCCAGCCTTCGTCGGTGACGGCGTCGGGGCGCGGTTCGGCGTAGCGATGGGCGACTTCGTAGGAGATCTGCTGGCTGTCGGCGTAACCAAGCATGTCGAACATGAAGACGACACAGCCCATGCGAGCGAGTTGGACGCACCGCGCCAGTTTGGGGTAACGTCCCGAAGCTTCGAACCGTTCCTGACCGTTGACGATCATCCTGCGGACCGCTTCGAGACTGAGCTCCTGCATCCGCCCACCATGGCCGTGGGGACAAAGGACCGCGGGGACGTCCCCCGCGACCTCGTCAGGCCGGAACAGCAAGCCGGTGACAAAGTGCCCCGGCAGACTTTCCATGTAGACCTTCTCGACGGTGAACCCGTCGCGCTGCACCTGTCCGTGAATCACCGGGTTCAGCGGTGTCTTCGCCGGCATCGGCCACAGCCCGGTGGCGATCAGAACCCGTTCGCGGAGTGCTTTGGCGCGGGCCTCCCAGGCTGCCAGCGTCTCGGGAGGCGAGAAGGGGAAATGCCCGTTGAGATTCTGCAGCGGGCCGAGGCGTCGATCGTCAGGTTGCTCGCCCGGCGGGTAAACCTGGGGCGAGCGGGGATCGGCGAGGGGCGAATCGGCCGAGCTCTGCTGCCCGTGCAAGGGCGCAAGAAAGGAGCCCGTCGCGGCGGCAAAAACCGCGGTGAGGAGGAGGCTGGGGAGCCACGAACGCAAGGATGTCATGATGCCAACTCGACAAAAGGGTGGGATCGTCTGGTGGGACCTCATTATCAGACCGCATACTTCAACTCGGCCATTCTACCCGCCCGCGAGCCCGCGGTCGCGGTTCCTCGGCTGTCGCGTTCTCCCATTGCGTTTCCTAGTTCGCGCGGCGTAACGTAATGCGGTGGCCCCCGCGGGCTCTCTATCAGCGGCGAGGAGAAATGCAATGTGGACATGGATTATCTTGGGGTGCCTGCTGGCGGTGGTCGCGGCGGTGCTGATCGCGGGTCGCCTGGCGCCCCGGCGGACAGTTCGCTTTTTCTTCAAACCGCTGCTGATCGCGCTGTACCGTAAACGTGTGATCGGGCTGGAGAACCTACCCCGCGAAGGCGGCTATGTGATCGCGGCGAACCACGTTTCCTGGGTCGATGGGATCCTGATCCTCTGGATGATGCCGCGGAATGTCCGTTTCATCGTCGACGGGGGGAATTTCCACAGCCGCGTCCTGAACTACCTGGCCGCGGCCTTCCAGACGATCTTGATGACCGCCAATCCGAAGTCGATCGCGCGGGCGTTGAAGGCCGCGCGGGAGGGTTTGGCCGCCGGCGATGTGATCGGGATTTTCCCCGAGGGAACGCTGACGCGGAGCGGGCACCTGCAAGGATTCCGGCCCGGGATCAGCAAGGTCCTCCGCGACCGCACCGGCCCGGTCGTCCCCGTCTGGGTCGAAGGGATGTGGGGCAGCATCTTCAGTCACTCCGGTGGCAAGCTCTTCTGGAAAAGGCCTTCGCTGCCGCGCCGTCCCGTGACGATGCATATCGGCAAGCCGCTGCCTGCCGACAGTTCGCTCGGTCGGATCCGCACGGAGCTGCAGGCGCTCGGGGCCGAAGCCGCGATCACCGCGCGGGACCGCTTGCCGACCCTGCCCCGTCGGATCATCCGCGGTTGGAAGCGACGAGGCGGCGGGCTGCAGGCGGCCGATTCTCTGGGGAATGAAGCGGGTGGACGCAGCTTGTTGATGCGGACCTTGATCCTCCGCCGACTGCTCCGCCGCGAAGTCCTGCAGAAGGGCGAGCAGCATGTCGGCTTATTGCTGCCGCCGAGCGTCGCCGGGGTCGCGACCAACGTCGCCTTGGCCTTCGACCGGCGGGTTTCGGTGAATCTCAATTATACGGTCAGCAGCGAGGTGCTGAACCATTGCTTGAAAACCGCCGGGATCCGGCACGTCCTGAGCAGCGAGAAGTTCCTCGAGAAGTTCGATTTCCAGCTGGATGCCGAAATCGTGCCGCTGGAGACGCTCCGCAACAAGGTCACCACCCTCGATAAACTGGTCGGCTGGGTCGCGGCGTATGTCCTCCCGGCAGGCTGCCTCGAAGCCCTCTTGGGACTTGGCCGGATCGATCCGGATGATCCGTTGACCGTGATCTTCACCAGCGGATCGACCGGGATGCCGAAAGGCGTGACCCTGTCGCATGCCAACGTCAGCCACAATGTGCAGGCGATCGATCAGGCGGTCCATTTGACGACGGAGGATGTCGTCCTGGGAATCCTTCCCTTCTTCCATTCGTTCGGCTACACGGTGACCCTGTGGGCCGCACAAACCTTGGGCCCTTGCGGTGTCTACCATTTCAATCCGCTCGATGCCCGCCAGGTGGGGAAGTTGGCCCATCGCTACGGGGCGACCGTGCTGTTGGGGACGCCGACGTTCCTGCGGGGTTACCTGCGGCGGATCGAACCGGAGCAGTTCGCCGAGTTGGACGTGGTCGTCGTCGGCGCTGAAAAGATGCCCGCCGACTTGTTCGAAGCCTTTGAGACGCGGTTCGGCGTTCGTCCGGTCGAAGGCTATGGAACGACCGAATTGAGTCCGCTGGTCTCGGTCAACATCCCTCCGACGCGGTCGGTCGCCAAGTACCAACCCGATCGCGTCGAAGGTTCGGTGGGACGACCGGTTCCCGGGGTCGCCGCCCGGATCATCAGCAGTGAAGAGGAGCGGCTGCTCGATACGTACGAGGATGGGATGCTGCTGGTCCGCGGGCCGAATGTCATGCAAGGCTACCTCGGCCGTCCCGATCTGACGGCCGAGGCGTTGCGGGACGGCTGGTATGTGACCGGCGACATCGCACATGTCGACGATGCCGGGTTCCTGCACATCACCGGACGACTCAGCCGGTTTTCCAAGATCGGCGGCGAGATGGTGCCTCACGTGCGGGTCGAGGAGGCCCTGATCGAACTGCTGCAGGAGGGAACCCAGGACGACCAGCTGCGGGTCTGCGTGACCGCCGTCCCCGATACGAAGAAAGGGGAACGACTGATCGTGCTCCATCTGCCGACCACCCGTTCGGTCGACGAACTGCGGGCCGGACTGCGGGAAGTCGATTTGCCCAACCTGTTCATCCCGGCCACCGATGCCTTCTACCAGGTCGACGAGATCCCGGTGCTGGGCACGGGTAAGCTCGATCTGAAGCGGACCCGGGAATTGGCCGAAACGCTCGCGGGGGCCGCCCCGCCACAGCGTCCCAGCGAAACCTCCGGCTCGTAGACGCCGGCGCTGGCGGCGTGGCGAGCTGAGCGGGTCATTCCCAGAGCGTTTCGGCGGCAGGGTGCTGGGACGTCTGCTGGCTTAGGGTCGCTTCGCCGCCGGTCGTCTGTTGGCCGGTGGCGCGTTGGCTGACCGCCGCCGCCTGTTGGGCAAACTCGATACGGATCCCCGGATCGACTTGAGGCAGACGGCCGGCCAAGGCTTGCACCCCTTGGGGATTCCGCGCGGAAGCGCCCGAGACCTGGGCGATGAAGCTGGCGGTCTCCCGGAAGTTATTGTCGGCCGTCCGGCCGATCACTCCCGACAACGTGCGGGCCAACAGGTCGGCGCCCAAGTTATCAAGCTGAATGAAGCAATCGAGTGTGCCGGTGACCCGCATCCGCCCGTCGGGCAAGCGGGTGTATCGACTGTGCAGGACGAAGACGCCGCTTCCCGAAATCGGCAAGGCGCTCAGCCGACCGCTGTAGGTCCCCCCGGCCACAAAGAGATGGGTCTTGGAATCGCCATAGACCAAATCGAGCACGCATTCGGTGCCGACGCGATCGTCCGCTTTCAGTTGATACGGGGCGATCCGTTGCGTCTGGACTTCCGTGACCCCCATCACGTCCCAAATTCCGACCAACACCTCGGGATGCCGCACCAGAAAGACGAACATCTGCGGGTCGCAATCGATCGTCTGGGTCGGCAGTCGACGGAATAGGGTCGGCGACTGGACAACGCCGAGGACCTTGCGTTTGGCGGCTGGGGTGAGGCGATCGAGCGGCAGGCGGGCGACGGCATCGTCCCGCGGATCCGCTTCCTTCGCGGGCCGTGTCCGCCGAAGGCCTTGCGCCGAGGCGGTCGGAGTCGCTGACACGATCGCGGTGGCGATCAGCAGGGTCAGCATCGATCCGACGAAACCGCGGGGCATACGTTTTCCGTGCTCAGCTGGAAAGGGCGTTCCGAAACATCACCGCGTTCATAAACGCCGGCAAACCGTCAGCCCCGGGGGCTGGGGGTACCGCTTTAGATCGGCCATTGCGGGGGAGGCACCGCAGCAAAATCGTCGACCGCCGCGAAGAAACCGTTCTCCCCTGGCGGTGGGCTCGGCCCCTTGCCCCCTTTTTTTGGACCCGCAGGGCGAAAGGTAGCTTGTCGCTCCCGCCAAAAAACTTCCGGCCAGGTGGTGCAGGCCCGTCCCGCCTCCGCAGCCTCGCGGCGACGTGGCCCTAGTCAGCCTTCCCCCGATGTCGATAATTGAAGCTTTCGCAACAATTCTCCCCCTCTTCGACAACAGGAAACGGCAATGGCCAAGCTAACGATTGACCAAACGGACGTGGCCGGTAAGACGGTCCTGATGCGCGTCGATTTCAATGTCCCGCTCGATGATCAGCAGCAAATCACGGACGATCGACGGATCCGCATGGCCCTCCCCAGCATCCGCTCGGTCCTCGATCGTGGTGGCAAGCTGATCCTGATGAGTCACCTCGGGCGGCCGAAAGGGACCAGCGACAGTAAATACAGCTTGGCACCGACCGCCAAGCGGCTCGGCGAATTGCTGGAAAAGCCAGTCCATTTCGCCAGCGACACCGTCGGATCGGATGCCCAGGCCAAAGCGGGGGAACTGGCGACCGGAGAGACCCTGGTTCTGGAAAACCTGCGGTTCAACGAGGGAGAGAAAGCGGGCGATGCCGACTTTGCCAAGAAGCTGGCGGCGATGGCCGACATCTACTGCAACGACGCCTTCGGGACCTGCCACCGCCAGCATGCTTCGATGGTCGGGGTGCCCGAGCAGCTGGGAGAAAAGCCGAAAGTGGTCGGGCATCTGGTCGCCAAGGAGATCGAATACCTCCGCGAGGCGATCAGCAATCCCAACCGCCCCTTTGTCGCGATCCTGGGCGGCGCCAAGGTCAGCGACAAGATCAAGGTGATCGAAAACTTGCTGGGGATTTGCGACGCGGTTCTGATCGGCGGCGCCATGGCCTACACATTTTCCTTGGCCCAAGGGGGAAGCGTCGGCAAGAGTCTGGTGGAAAAGGATTGCCTCGACTTGGCCAAATCGTTGATCGAAAAGGGGGGCGACAAGCTTCACCTGCCGGTCGATACCCACTGCGGCGATGACTTCTCGTCCGCTTGCAACAAGCAGGTGGTGGCAGCCGGCGAGATTCCCGACGGTTGGGAGGGACTGGATATCGGTCCCGAAACGGCCAAGCGATACGCCGCCACGATCGCCTCGGCCAAGACGGTGGTCTGGAACGGACCGATGGGCGTGTTCGAGATGCCTCCCTTCGATGAAGGGACCAAGCAGGTGGCGCAGGCTGTCGCCGATGCCGACGCGATCAGCATCATCGGCGGCGGCGACAGTGCCGCAGCGGTTGAACAGCTCGGCTTCGCCGATCGTGTCAGCCACGTCAGCACCGGCGGAGGCGCCAGCCTGGCGATGCTGGAAGGCAAGCGTTTCGCCGCGGTCGATCTCCTGGACGAAGCGTAGCGAAACCGCGCTGCTTGCGAGAAGGAGAGGATGAGGGGCGGTTTTCTGACAGCGCCTATGGGGCCGTCTGCTCAGCGGCTTGCTGGGCATCACGGCCCCAGTGACGACGGAGCGTGGCGGAGAGTTCCTGCTGGATCTCCGCGACCTCGGGATCGCCCGCCAGGTTCTCGTCTTCGCTCGGATCGTCGCGATGGTCGTACAGCATAGCCGGGGGCGCCGTCGATTGGCGCTGGTATTCCGACAGCCGGTAATGCGGCGTGCGGATCGTGTCGCCTCTCCGATAACGGCTGATGGCGAACGCTTTGCCCGGCGCGGCCGGATCCTGCAATTGGGGCAGGAGGCTGGCCCCTTGCAGGTGCGCGGGCTGCGGCAAGCCCGCCAGCTCGCAGAGGGACGGATAGATGTCGATGAATTCGGTCATCCCCGCGACACGTCCTCCGGCCCGCACTCGCGTCTCCCCGGGGGCGATCATCAACAGCGGGGCGTGCAGCGACGTTTCGAAACAGGAATGTTTGCACCACAGGGCATGTTCGCCCAAGTTCCAACCATGATCGCCCCAGAGGACGATGATCGTGTTGTCGGCCAGTTGAAGGCGATCGAGTTCGGCGATGACGCGACCGATCTGCGCGTCGACAAAGCTGACGCAGGCGTAGTAGCCATGGATCAGTTGGCGAGCCGTCTCCCGACCGACGATCCCTTGGGGAGGGATCCCCGCGTAGGCGCGGAGTTCTCCTGAATTGTGCCAAGCCGGGGCGGGAATATCGTCGGGCTTGCGGTAGTTGGGCGGCACGTCGATCTGTTCGGGATCGTAGCGGTCCCAGTACTTCTGGGGCGCGGTGAAGGGCAAGTGGGGCTTGTAGAAACCGACCGCTAGAAAGAACGGCTGGTCCGGGGCGGCGGCCCGCTGCCGCAATGTCGCGATCGCACGGGCCGCGTTCTGCCCGTCGCGGTAATCGGCGTCATCGGCTTCGGCCGCTTCGTACACCATCCCGCGGACCTTCTTGCGTTGAGGATACCGGCGGCGATGTTCCCGCTTCGCCTGCTCCTGCAGGGCGGGTTTTTGATAGTCGGAGGTGCTCGGTCGCCACGGCGGCTCGGACCAGCCCGACAGACTGTCCGTCTTGTGATGAAAGACCTTGCCCAAGCTGACCGTGTGGTAGCCGTGATTGCGGAAATGGGTGTTCAGGGTGGTCACGCCGGGGGCATCCTTCTCGGCCCACGCCAGGTAGTTGACGAACCGCTGCGGGGACGGACGGATACCGGTCATCAAGCTGGCCCGCGAAGCCCCGCAGGTGGGGACCATGCAGTAGGCATGTTCGAACAGCACGCCGCGTTCGGCCAAGGCGTCGATATGAGGCGTCTGCATGAAGGTCTTGCCGTAGCAGCCGAGTTGCGGACGCAGGTCATCGACGGCGATGAACAGCACGTTCGGGCGGTCGGCCGCCGCGGCGGGCTTCGGCAGCGGCAGCCAACCGAGGGCGGCGAGCAGCAGGAGAAGCGTGGAACGGTTACAAAGCAAGCGACGAGGCAAGGAAGGACGAGGCAAGGAACAAGCCATGGGGGACTCACCGCAGGAAGGAGAGGAGTTGGGGGGCAGCAGACGAGGAGCCCGCCGGTTCATTTTACTGGCTTCCGCAGGCGGGTTAGGATGAGCAGCCTCGCTTTTTTGGACCCCCTTCCCTGTTGCGTGCTCTAGCCGCTTGGAGATCTCTTTCATGTCGCACCGATCGATCCTGGCTGGCGTGTTCTGCCTTTCCGTCCTCGCGGTGGGGCTGAACCCGACGTTGCGGGCGGCCGATTCGCCCCCGAATATCGTGATCCTGTTCACCGACGACATGGGTTACGGCGACCTCGGCTGCTACGGACACCCGCTGATCCAGACGCCCCATATCGATCAATTGGCCGCAGAGGGGATGCGGTTCACGTCCTTCGTGACCGGTTCGTGGTGTGTCCCTTCGCGGACGCAATTGATGACCGGTCGCTACTTGCCGCGCGTCCGCTACGGCGGTTCCACGGGAGCCAATGGCAATGGCGGGATGCCCGACGAAGAGTTGACATTGGCCGAATCGCTGCACGACGTCGGCTATCGCACGCACATGGTGGGCAAGTGGCATCTGGGACACGCCGATCCCGCCTTCCTGCCGGTCAACCACGGTTTTGATACCTGGCTCGGCTTGCCCTATTCGAACGACTACCGGCCTCCTTGGGTGCAGACCGACGTGCCGTTAGGGCTGTATCGCGACACCGAGATGATCGAGCATCCCTTGAACCAGGACACCTTGACCACCCGCTACACGGCCGAAGCGGTCAAGCACATCCGGGCCGGTGGCGAGCAACCTTTTTTCTTGTACCTCGCCTACAACATGCCGCATCTTCCCCTGCACACCGCCGAACGGTTTCGCGGCAAGTCGCAGATGGGGCTCTATGGCGACGTGATCGAAACGCTCGACTGGAGCGTGGGGGAAGTGCTGCAGGCGCTGGAGGAGACCGGCGTGGCCGAAAACACCGTGGTCTTCTTCGCTTCGGATAACGGTCCCTGGTTGGACCTGCCCTCGCGGATGCGACAAGCCGGCAACGAACGGTGGCATGCAGGTTCGCCTGGCCTGTTGCGGGGCTGGAAGGGAACGACGTACGAAGGCGGCCCGCGCGTCCCGGCGATGATCCGCTGGCCCGGCAAGATCGCCGCCGCCCAAGTCACCGCCGAACTGGTCGGGATGCCCGACATCTACCGCACGATGGTCGCGATCGGCGGCGGCGACCTGCCCGACCTGCCGCTCGACGGGCACGACCTGGTTCCCTTCCTGACCGGCGACGTCGAACACTCGCCGCGCGAAGATTACTTTTACTTCCGCGGGAAACTGCAGGCGGTTCGCGTGGGCGATTGGAAACTGCGGACGATGGAGCCGTCGCCCGAACTATTCAACCTGCGGCTCGATCCGTCCGAGCGTTTCAATCGGGCGGCCGACCAGCCGGAGCGGGTCAAAGCACTTCGCCAGCGGATGGAAGCGATGGCCCAGGAAGTGAACAGCAAGGTGGCCGGCACGTAGGGCGGGCGGTCGCCGCCGCCGCGAGCGGGCCAGCGGCCCCCGCGGACGGCTTGGCGTCGCTCGCCCGTCGGCTCGCGGCGAGCCATTGCCGGGCCAAAAAAAAAGGGGGCGTCGACGTCAATTGAAGGAGACTGCCCGCGGCTTTAAAATCAGCGAGCCCAGCGGGGCGTTTCTTATCCCCCCTTTTCCGCGCGAATGAAAGTTCCTCACCATGAGCGACAATCCTTATGATGCCCCGGATCCGGTGAACTCTGGCCAGTCTTTCTCGGGCGGCCAGCCCGCGGGGCCTCCCGGCAACGCCGCGGAACGTTTGAAAGTACCCGCCATCGGGTTGATCGTGGCGATGGGGATCGGGATCGCCTTTGCCTTGCTCGGCCTCTTGCAGAATGCCTTGGGCGTCGCCGGGGTCGCTCCCGGGGCCATGCCGCCGGCGGAACTCGATCCGGAAGGGATGCAGCAGTTCCGCGGCATCCAGATGTTCAGTGGCGGGATCGGCATCATGTTCGGCTTGATCAGCATCGTCGTCGCCATCGTGGTGATCCTGGGGGCGTTGAAGATGAAGAATCTCGAGTCGTATAACTTCGCGTTGACGGCGGCGATCCTGTCGATGGTTCCCTGCCTCTCGCCCTGCTGCCCGCTCGGTTTGGTCTTTGGGATTTGGGGGATCGTGGTCCTCCAGGATCCGCAGGTGAAAGCGGCCTTCCGCGGCTAAAAGCCTCTCCGGAAATCCTTGATGCGCACCCTCTCGGCCCCGCTCGGCGGGCCGAGAGGGACCCGCTGGATTCGCGAGCCGGGTCGGTCAAATCCGCAGGCCGGCCAGTTCGGCGGCCCGGCGGACGCGATTGATCCCGATCATGAACGCCGCCGTCCGCAGCGAGACCTCGTTTTGCTGCGCCGTTTGCCAGACGTTCTCGAACGCGTCGACCATCGTCCGTTCGAGTTCCTGACGGACGCGGTCGAGGCTCCAGCGGTAGTGCTGGCGGTTTTGTACCCATTCGAAATAGCTGACCGTCACCCCTCCGGCATTCGCCAGGATGTCGGGCAGGATGGTCACCCCCCGCTCTTCCAACTGTTTATCGGCCAGCGGGAAGACCGGCCCGTTGGCCGCTTCGATGATCACCGGGGCGCGGATCTGGTCGACATTGCTCGCCGTGATCACGCCTCCCAGGGCGGCCGGGATCAGGATGTCGACTTCTTCCAGTTGCAGCATCGCGTCCAGCGGCAACCGTTCGCAATGGGCGTAGCCTTCCAGGCTGCGATCGGGATGGTTCAGTTGGTGACGGAGCAGGTCGGGAATATTCAGCCCGTCTGCGCTGAAATAGGTTCCCGAAAGATCGCTGACGGCGACGACCGGGAACTGGGCTTCGTGAAGGTACTTGGCGGCGTGGGAACCGACGTTCCCAAAACCTTGGATCGCGACCCGCGACGCTTCCGGGCGGCGGTTCAGCCGTTTGATCAGTTTCATCGTGGTGATTCCCACGCCGCGACCGGTCGCTTCCTCGCGGCCGCGGGCGCCGTATTCTTCGACCGGTTTGCCGGTGATCACCGCTGGATTGAAGCCGTGGAACTTCTCCCATTGATGGCGGAACCACGACATCATGCGAAAGTCGGTCCCCATGTCGGGGGCGGGGATATCCGAATCGGGGCCGACGATGTCGTGGATCTGGTCGACGAAGGCCCGCGTCAGCCGCTCCAGTTCGCGATCGCTGAGGTCGTGAGGGTTGACGCCGATGCCCCCTTTGGCACCGCCGTAAGGCAAGTTGACCACCGCCGTTTTCCAGGTCATCAAGCTGGCCAAGGCGCGGACTTCGTCGAGGTTGACGTCATGGTGATACCGCATCCCTCCCTTCATCGGGCCCCGGCTGTTGTTGTGTTGGACGCGGAATCCGACGAAGGTCGCGAGCTCGCCGTTGTCCCGTTCGATCGTGACCTGCACCTGCACTTCGCGCTGGGCCATCAGCAGCAATTCCCGCACGCCTGGATCGATCTCCAAGTGCTCGGCTGCCTGATCAAAAAAGTAACGCATCGCTTCAAAAGCTTTCATCGACCGGCCTTTGGGGCTTCAGGTGGCTGCGAGGTCAGGGGGCGTCTGCTGAGTTCCGCCGGCAGGGGGGATGCGGAGCCAGCGGGCGTATCGCGGTTATCGGCGGTTTTGCAGGCCGCGGATGAGTTCCTTCAGGTTCCTGGGATTCTGGCCCAGATCCCCTTTGCCGAACCGCGATCGGCTTTCCGCTTTCAGGAGGCTCCCCTCACCGCTCGGCGAAGCCTCGATGGTGACGTGGACGTCGTCGGGAAATCGCCACAGGCGGGTCCGCCGGACGAGGTGCAGGCGGTGCGGAGCCCCCTCGGACTTCTCCAGCACGGTCCACTGCGGTTGCTCGTCGACCCAAGCGATGACGGTCTGTTGGACGCTGGCCGGATCGGCGGGCAGTTCCAGCGGCCGCAGATCGGGCGCGGCGGCTTGGGGATCGGTGCGGGCCCAATTGGTAGTCCAGTCTCGTTTCCAGTCATCGATGCGCAGCAGCACGCCAGCCAGCAGCAGGCATCCGATGATCGCGGCGATCCAGCCCATTTTCGTGCTCCTCTTGGCATCCATCGTGGTGGTCCCTCGCTCGTCGGCGACCGGAATGTTTGTTAAGGTCGACGGCCTCGGTTTCCCGTGGAGAGGCGGCTGCCGGCGAGCGTTTGCCGAGGCCCGGCAGCCTGCCTCCCGTCGTTGCCCCGTATCATACGGCTTGTTGCAATGTCGCTGTTTGCCCAATCCGAAGCCGACAACCTTCGCAGTGCGATGCCGCTCGCCGCCCGCATGCGACCGCGTCGGCTGAGCGAGATGGTAGGCCAGCCTAAACTGCTGGGTGAGGGGACATTGTTGCGGCGGATGATCGCCGCCCAGCGACTCGGTTCGGTGATCTTCTTTGGGCCGCCGGGGACCGGCAAAACCACGTTGGCGCAACTCCTGGCGGTCGAGACCGGCGGGGCCTTTCGTCAGGTCAGCGCGGTCACCGGGGGGGTCAAGGACATCCGTGAAGTGATGCAGTGGGCCCGCGACCAAGTGGCGGCCGGGGCCGAGCGCCCGCTGTTGTTCGTCGACGAGATCCACCGTTTCTCCAAAGCCCAGCAAGATGCCTTGTTGCCCGATGTCGAAGCGGGCAGCGTGACCTTGGTGGGAGCGACGACCAGCAACCCGCATTTCTCGGTCAACGGCGCCCTGCTTAGTCGGAGCCAACTGTTCGCCCTCGAACCGCTGGGGCAGGCCGAGATCCGTCTCCTCTTGGAACGTGCGTTGGCCGACCCGGAACGCGGCCTCGGGCAGTGGAAGGTCCAAGCGGACGAGGCCGCCCTCGACTTCCTCGCCAAAGTCTGCGAGGGGGATGCCCGGCGGGCCCTCTCCGCGCTCGAAATCGGCGTGTTGAGCGACGCGGGGTCGGGCACGGTGCACCTGACCGAAGCGAAGGCCCGCGAATCGGTCCAGCAAAAACAGATCGCCTACGATGGGACGGGCGATGATCACTACGACCTGTCGAGCGCCTTGATCAAAAGCCTCCGCGGCAGCGATGTCGATGCGGCGCTCTACTGGTTGGCACGCATGCTTGAAGGCGGCGAAGACATCCGCTTCCTCTGCCGGCGGCTGGTGATTTTGGCCAGCGAGGACATCGGCAACGCCGACCCGCAGGCGTTGACCACCGCGGTGGCGACCATGCAGGCCTGCGAATTCGTCGGCCTGCCCGAATGCCAATTGACGCTCAGCCAGTGCGTCGCCTACCTTGCCTGCGCGCCGAAAAGCAACGCGGCGACGACCGCCATCGCGCAGGCCCGGCGGGATGTCCGCGAGGCCCAGCTGGTGCCGGTTCCCAAACACCTCCGCGATGCCCACTACGCCGGCGCCGCCGAGCAAGGGCACGGGGAAGGGTATCGTTCGGCCCACCAGGCGGCCGACGGCATCGTCGCCCAAGAGTACCTCGGGGTCGACCGTCGCTATTACGAACCGACCGAGCGGGGCTTTGAACGCGAACTGCGCGAACGGCTCGACTGGATCCGCCGGCGTTTGAAGGAATAAGCATCCGTGACATCGCCGACAACTTCCGCGGAGGCGTCTCCTTTCCGCTGGCCCGCGGAGTGGGAACCGCAGGATCGCGTCTGGCTCGCCTGGCCCCACAATCGGGAAACCTGGCCGGATCGGTTTGGCCCTGTCCCGACGGCGTTTGCGGCGCTGATCCGGGCGGTGGCGGAGGTGACCCCGGTCGGCCTGCTGGCCGCCGGTCCGCTCGCCGCCGAAGCGCACCGCGTGATCGGGCCCCTGGACCACGTTGAGCTGGTCGATTGCCCCACCAACGATTGTTGGATCCGCGACTATGGTCCGACCTTCGTGCAGGACACGCGGGACGGTTCGGTTTGGGGAGTTGATTGGGGCTATAACGCTTGGGGCGGAAAGTACCCGCCCTGGGACGCCGATCTCGCCGCGGGGGAACGCATCTGCGGGACCGCCGGCTGCCGTCGCCTGGTCGGTCGTTTGACGGCCGAAGGCGGAGCGCTGGAGACGGATGGCCAGGACCGTCTGCTCACCACGCCCGAGTGCCTGATCACCGACACGCGCAATCCCGGTTGGGATGCCGAAGCGGTCGCCCGCGAGCTGCATCGCTGTTTGGGGATCCGCGAGATCCTCTGGCTCGACGGGGGCGGGCTGGAAGGGGACGACACCGATGGCCATATCGACCAGCTCGCCCGCTTCGTCGATCCGGAAAACATCGTCGCCGCGGTCGCCGACGACCCGGCCGATCCCAACCGCGAACCGTTGGAAGCCAACTTCCGTCAGCTGAAGCTGTGGGGGCAGCAGACGACGCCTCCGGTGGCGATCCATCGGCTGCCGGTCCCGCCTCCGCGACGGATCGCCGGCAGGCGGGTTCCGGAAAGCTATTGCAATTTTCTGATGGTGGGAGGCCGTCGCCTGCTGGTTCCGCAGTTCCGCGCGGCCGCCGCCGATGCCCGCGCGCTGCGGCGGTTTGCCGAACTGCTACCGCGGTGGGAAATCGTCGGACTGGATGCCAGCGACCTGGTCTGGGGTTTGGGGGCGTTCCATTGCGCCAGCCAGCAGCAGCCCGCCGCCGGCTGGCAGCCGCCCCCGGTTCCCGAGGAGGGCGGCTGAGCGGTTTCGCGCTGCCCGCCGTCGGCTCAGGCGAACCGCTCGGCTTGCGAAAAATTTCCGGGCTGCGCAAAACGTGAGTTATAGTTTTCTGGATCGGGTCCGGCTGGACGGCTGCGATTCGGGAAACCTTCCCAGGTGCCACCGACACGATCCTCAACACCGCTCTGACTGGACCCGCAACGAAGCGGTCGAACAGCGAGCTGCCACGGGATCACGGGACCGAAGAAGGAAACCCTCATGCGAACAGCGCAACCGCCAGCACGCGGCGCCGAGCCGAATCGCCAACAGCTCTTCGAAGACATCAAAAGCCGGATCCACGGCAAATTGGTCGACAAACTCGACCTTTCCCGCGTCGGCGATCTCAAAGGCGATACGTTAAAGCGGGAAATCCGCATGGTCGTGGAGCATCTCTGCGACAGCGAGGAAACCCTGCTGAATCGTCAGGAACGCGACAAGATCGTCGAAGAGGTCCTGGATGAAACCTTCGGCCTCGGGCCGCTGGAATTGCTGCTGAAGGATCCCAAAGTCAGCGACATCTTGATCAACGGTCCCAAGAACATCTACGTCGAAAAAGGCGGGCAGATGGAGAAGACCGACGTCGAGTTTCGCGACAACAAGCACCTGATGCAGATCATCGACCGAATCGTCTCGAAGGTGGGACGTCGCGTCGACGAAACCTGCCCGATGGTCGATGCGCGATTGGACGACGGCAGCCGGGTCAATGCGATCATCCCGCCGCTCGCCCTCGACGGGGCGGCGATGAGCATTCGCCGCTTCGGCAGTAATCCGCTGAAGTTGGAAGACTTGCTGAATTATCGGGCCTTCACCCCCGAGATGGTGATGTTGCTGGAAGGCTGCATCAAAGCCCGGCTGAACATGATCATCGCCGGCGGGACGGGCTCGGGGAAAACCACCCTGCTCAACACGTTGTCATCCTTCATCAGCCACCATGACCGGATCGTCACGATCGAAGACGCGGCCGAGTTGCAATTGCAGCAGGACCACGTGGTCCGGCTGGAGACGCGGCCGGCCAACATCGAAGGCAATGGACGGATCAGCGCGACCGACCTGGTCAGCAACGCCCTGCGGATGCGTCCCGAGCGGATCATCATCGGGGAATGCCGCGGCGGGGAAACCCTGGACATGTTGCAAGCGATGAATACGGGCCACGATGGGTCGCTGACTACGGTCCATGCCAACACGCCGCGAGATGCGATTTCCCGTCTGGAAACGTTGGTGATGATGGCGGGATTCGAAATGCCGACCAAGGCGATTCGGACGCAGATCGCCGGGGCCGTCGACGTGCTGATTCAAGCCAACCGTCTGCAAGGTGGCCCCCGCCGCGTCACGGCGATCACCGAGGTGGTCGGGATGGAGCAAGACACGATTATCCTGCAAGACATTTATCGCTACGTGCAACAAGGCGTCGACGAGAACGGCAAAGCCTTCGGGCAGTTTGAATGCACCGGCGTGCGGCCGGGCTTCATGAAGAAATTGGAGGCCGCCGGAGTGCGATTGCCCGCGAGCGCTTTCCGCGAACGCGTGATCATGTCCGCCTAGGGATCCGCGGGGTGCCGGCCTGATCCGGGCTCCCCCCCTCGGCCCGCTTACCTCCCCGTCCGTGCTCCTCCTTTGCCCCGTCTGTGTCATGATTCAAATCCTGGTCATCCTCTCGATCGGTATCGGCTTCGCGGCCTTTGCCGCATTCCTGGTCTCGGCAATCTCGCCGGGGGGGGAAGCGACCACGGCCGAAGATCGGCTGGAAACGCTCGCCACCCGGCGGCGTCCCGCTGGGGGGGCGATCGAAGACGAACCTTCGTTGCTGCTGGCGGGAGGGCTGGACGATTCGAAAGATCTGACGAGCACCATCCTCAGTTCGATGCCGGCGCTCGGGCCCTACATGAACCAAGCGGGGGTGACCCTCGAGCCGTCCAAGTTCCTGGCGATCTGTGGGGTCTGCTTCACAGTAGGCACGACCGGCTGCTTGCTCACCCCCGCCCCGTTCCTGCTGGCTCCGCTGGCCGGCATGCTGTTGGCGGCCCTGCCCATCATGTGGTTGCGGATGAAACGCAAACGAAGGCTGGCCCGGTTCGGCAATCAGATGCCCGATGCCCTGGAGCTGCTGGCCCGTTCGCTCCGCGCCGGGCATTCGCTGGCCGCCGGCTTCGGGCTGATCGCCTCGGAGATGGAAGAACCGATCGGCCGCGAATTCGGGCGGGTGTTCGAAGAGCAGAACTTCGGGATTTCGATTGACGAAGCCCTCGAAGACCTGGCGACGCGGGTCCCCAACATGGACTTGCGTTTCTTTGCCACGGCGGTGGTGTTGCAGCGTCAGACCGGCGGCGACCTTGCCGAAATCCTCGACAAAATCGGCTACCTCGTGCGGGAGCGCATCCAGATTCTGGGGCAGGTCCAAGCCTTGACGGGCGAGGGGCGACTGAGCGGTATCGTGCTGCTGGCCATGCCTCCGGTGCTCTTTTTCGTGATGCTGTTCCTGAACAAGGAATACATCATGATGCTCTTTACCGATCCCATC
>CAYNVI010000029.1:0-17998 GCA_964400585.1 uncultured Pirellulaceae bacterium
TGTCGACACAGGCCTTCGCCTCGCGAAACCGCTTTTCCCATGCCTTCGTGTAACGTTGTTGAACCCCCTGCCCACCCGAACCGATAGACTGCAGGAAACTGCGGATGATCAGGCCGCCCATCGAATGTCCGACCAGATGGAGCTGGAAATCTTCCTTCCAGGCGGCGGGGACATGCTCGGAGGCGAGGTAGCGACTGCGCACCTTGAGGATCAGCTTGGCGAGGCCAGCGGCGAAGTCCTCGATCGACCGGCGACGCCCGGACACTTCGTCCGCCGCTCCCTCGCGTTCGCGCGGGCGGATCGGCGGCAGCCCGTCCTCGTCCTCGTCGAGCTCATCAAAAAATTGCGCGTCGTAGTAGCGGTAAATGATCACCGGACGCGCGGGCAGGTCGCGGTCGACCGGCATGAAGAGACCGTCACTGTAAACGTCTTCGTACGCGAAATCCTTCCGCAGCCGCACCAGCGGGGACTCGAAGTAATGGCGACGCACCCGTCCCTGGTGGCCTTGTTTGAACTTCGTCGCCCCCAAGTTGAAGCCCATGTAGGGGTCGGCGACCGTTTGTTCGATGTCGTTCTCCGTCCCGGCAAAGCCGCGGACGTACAGGAGCGGACGAAAACGCGTTTCCGAGGAAGTCTCCGCCATCGCTCTCTCCTGCCCAGCGCCACGCCTCGCCGGAGCGGAGAGGCTGTGTCTCCACTACAGTTATCGGGCGCGACGGTGTCAAACATTTTTGCCCGGATAGCCGCTGCCCAGCGACGCTCGCGCCCCAAGCCCCCAGTTCAACCGATGATCCTACCTGCGGTTCCCCTCAAAGATGCGTTCCGACCCGCTTAGGATGCTCCCGCGGCGGTGGCCTCCGAGGTCTCCTTTGCACGCTCGCTGGCCACAATCGTGTAGACCGCAGGGATCACATAGAGCGTGAAGAACGTTCCGATCGCCATCCCCATTCCCAACGTGAAGCTGATCGCAAACCGGCTAGCCGCACCGGGGCCGCCTGTGGACAGCAGCAGCGGCAACAGGCCGACGACGGTCGCCGTCGTGGTCATCATGATCGAACGGAAACGCAAGGCAGCCGCCCGTTCCATCGCCCGGCGGCGATCGAGCTGTTCGGCTTCCTGTAATTCGCCGGCAAATTCCACCAACAGGATGCCGTGCCGGATGATGGAACCGATCAGGGCCAGCAGGCCGATCTGCGTGTAGATGTTGACGCTGACGACCTCCGCAGCGAAAAAAATCAGCGCCCCGGCCAGCGACAGCGGAACGCTGATCAGCATCACCGCCGGATCCCGAAAGCTTTCGTATTGGGCCGCCAGCGTCAGGTACATCAAGACGACGGCCAACAGGAAAGCCCACCGCAAGGCCGTATTCTCGTCGACAAACTGCCGCGAAGTCCCTTTCCAACCGGTGACGTAGTCGTCGGGAAGCCGCGTCTCCGCCTCTTGCCGCAAAAAATCGATCGACTGGCCGAGGGATACTCCTGGGGCGGGTACCCCCGACAGCGTGGCCGCGTTCAATTGATTGAACCGCTTCAGCTGCCGCGGTTGCGGACTCCCTTCCAGCGACACGAAAGACCGCAGGGGTACCAGGTCGCCACGGCGGGTCGCGACGCGGTAATCCAGCAACTGGTCGGCGAGCAAGCGATCCTCGCGTTGCACCTGGGGAACCACACGATAGCTGCGACCGTCGTAACTGAAATAGTTGACGTAGCCGCCGCTGAGCATCGTCGACAGGTCGCCGCCGATCGTGTTGATGTCGATTCCCAAGACGGCTGCCTTTTCGCGATCGATCACGATCCGCTGCTGGAATTTATCGAACTTCAGGTCGGATTCGATAAAGGTAAACAGACCGCTCTGGCGGGCCGCATTCAGCAAATCGTCCGCGACCGCCTGGAGCGCCTGCGGTTCGTCCAACGAACTGACCACAAACTGAATCGGCGGCCCATCGCCCACCCCGGGCAGCGGCGGCGGGGCGATCACGACCGACTGCAACCCTGCCACCTCTCTGGCGGTCTTTTGCAGCTGCGGTTGCAGCTGCATCTGTGTCGCGGCGCGTGTTTTCCAGTCCTTTAAACTGACGCCGCCAAAGGCACTGCTCGTCCCCGCGGCAGGACCTCCGCCATTGACGCTGAAGAAGAACTCCACCTCTTCATACTCACCGATTTTGGTCGCCAGCCGACTGGTCCAGCGTTCCAGCTGATCGATCGAACTGTTGGGATCGGCCTGGATGGACACGACCAAGAACCCTTCGTCTTCGGGCGGGGCCAATTCAAAGCGGGCGGCCTGGAAGAGCGGATAGATGCTTGCCAAGATCACCAGGCTGGCGGCCAGGATCAACCAGCGGGCGTCGAGCGCAAGGCGGAGCGTCTTGGCGTAGCCGCCAGCCGCCGCCCGGAACAACCGCTCGCCCCACCGCGCAATCCTCCCTTTCGTGGAATCGCCACGGAGGAGCTTGGCACACATCATCGGTGACAACGTCAGGGCGATCACGCCCGAAATCAGCGTCGCCCCGGCCACGGTGTAGGCGAACTCGGTGAACAGGCTGCCGGTCAGGCCTCCCATCAAACCGATCGGCGCAAACACGGCCAACACGACGATGTTCATCGCCACGATGCTGGTCGCCAATTCCTTGACGGTCCGCTTCGCTGCGTCCTCCGGCGAAGCTCCCTCCTCCAGATGACGCGTCGCGTTTTCCACCATCACGATCCCGTCGTCGACGACCGTGCCGATCGCCAGGATCAGGGCCAGCAAGGTCAACAGGTTGATCGAATAGCCCAGCATTTGCATCAGGAAAAAAGCACCCACGATCGCCAGCGGCATCGCGATCCCCGGGATCAAGGCGGAGCGAACCGAGCCGAGGAACAGAAAAATCACCAGGCCGACGATCACCAAGGCTTCCACCAGCGACCGGAGCACCTCATCGATCGAAGATTCCACGGCACGGGTGCTGTCGTACACCACCATCCCCTGCAGCCCCGCCGGCAGCTGTGCTCGAATCGAGGGAAAGAGCTCACGAACACCGCGGATGGTTTCCAACAGGTTCGCTTCCGGGGCGATCTCGACCCCGATGAAGACCACCGTCCGCCCTTCGAAGATGATGCTGCTGCCATAGCTTTCGGCCCCCAACCGGACGTCACCGACGTCCCCGAGCCGAATCAGCTTGTCCTCGGCTTCCCGCACCACCAGGCGTTCGAATGCCTCCACCGAGTCGAGGTTGGTCTCGGCTTTTAAAGGAAACGACAGCGTCGAGCCCTTCGTCTCGCCGACCGGGGCCAGGAAATTACTCGCCGCGATCGCCTGACGCACGGCCGTTGGGCTGAGGTCGAAGGCGGCCAGCCGCTGGGGATCCAACCAGACGCGCATCGCGATCGTTTCCGCACCGATGGGCGGCGCTTGTTGGACCCCCGGGAGCGTCTCCAACCGCGGGCGAACGGCTCGCGCCAGGTAATCGGTGATTTCGCTCGCTTGCAAGCTCTCGCTGGTGAAGGCGAGGTACATCGCCGCGGTCTGCTCACCGGTGCTGACCGTCACCACCGAATCCTCGCTCCCGTCCGGCAATTGATTGCGGACCTGCTGGATCTTGGTGAGGATTTCGGCGACCGCCTCGTTCGGCTCGTAACCGAGCACCAGGCGGGCCGTGATCGTGCTCGCCCCGGGCGTGCTGCTGCTGTCGAGATATTCGATCCCTTCCGCCGTGGCGATCGCCTGTTCCAGCGGAGTCGTGATGAAACCTTGCACCAGATCGGCATCCGCCCCGATGTACGGGGTGACGATGGTGACGGTCGTCGATGTCGTTTGCGGGTACTCGCGGACCGTCAGCCGAGCGACCGCCTGGATCCCCAACAGCAGGATCACCAGGCTGATCACCGACGCAAGCACGGGGCGGTCGATCAGGCGTGCGAGGAGATTCATGGTTGCGTCGGACGGACGGGAATTGTCTGTCGGGAAATCTGCTCGCGGATCCGCACGGGACTGCCGTCGGACAGTTTTAATTGCCCCGCGGTGACCACCCGTTTCCCCGCTTCGATGCCCTCCACGATCTCGATTGACAACCCTCGACGTTCGCCCGTTTGCACGAATACCTGCTTGGCGATCGCGTCGCCCTGCGAAGCGGCCGAGGAAGCTTCCGAACCGGATCCCGTGTCAGTCGCGGAGGCGTCGTCGGACGTCTCCGCCTCCGACGGGGACGTCTCCGCCTCTGACGGGGCGGAATCGGAGCTTTCCAAATAAAACAAGGAGGCCCCATAGGCATTGAAGGCGATCGCCGTCTGCGGCACGCTGACCACCGTGCGTTCTTCCGGCAAGTCGATCACCACCTGGGCAAACATGCCCGGTTGCAAACGCCTTTCTTCGTTGGGAAGTTCCCCCCGAACCGTAAAGCTTCGTGTCGCCCGCTCCACCCGCGGGGTGATCGCGCGGATCTTCCCGGAGAAACGGGTCTCCGGATAAGCCGCGACGGAGACTTCGATCGGCTGGCCCACCGCGACATCGTTCGCATCTTGCTCGGGAAGCGGAAAGTCGACCAGGATCGGATCGAGCTGCTGGAGCGTGGTCACCGCGGATCCCGGCGCGAGGTAGTCGCCGAGGTCGATCTCGCGGATCCCCAGCTTGCCCGCGAACGGGGCGACAATCCGCTTCTGCGAAATGATCGCTTTCTGCTTCGCGATCCGCGCTTCCAACTGGTCGACCGCCGTGAAGGCTTGTTCATAGGCCTCTTCCGAGATTGCGTTTTCGGCGCGCAATTGCACCGCCCGTTGCTGATCCGACCGCGCCTGACGCAGCTGGGGTTCCATGCTCCCCAACTCCGCCTCCTCGGTCGTGGTGTCCAACCGGACCAACAGCTCCCCTGCCTCGACGCGGCTCCCCGAAGTGAAAGCGATCTCCACGACCTTACCAGCACGCTCCGACGTCAAACGAGCCTGCTGTGTCGCCGTGATCGTCCCGACCGCCGTGCGGCGGAGCGACCAAGCCTCCTGCTCCGCGTTCGCCACCTCCACCGAGACCGGGGCGGGCTGCTGACCTTGCGATTCACCCTCCCCTCGTGTGGCATACCAGAAAATCGCCCCACCCCCGCCTCCCAAAAAGAGCAGCACGGTGGCGACGATCAAATAGCTTCGCCCCCGCGAGGACGTTTCCGCCGCCGAGCTCTGCTCAGCTTCGTTCGCTTCTCCCAACCTCAGCTCCTCCGCAGACGTCGACTGCTGGTCCATCCGGTGCTTGTCGGGATCCGTGAAGCCCCCGACCGCGACAAGCTTGACCCGCGGGGGGCAATCGCTCCCGTCCTCCGCGAACCATCCAGCGGCTGGCGGCCAACCCGCTTCGATGACCGGCCAACAATTTTCAGTAGGATAATTGCCTGGAAAGGGGCGCTGCTGGAACAGGGCGCTGCCCAGCAACGTTGCGCTCCCCGAAACAGCTCGCGAAACCACCAAGGCGGCCAGCTTCCCGCGGCAGTGCAAACCGAATGCCTGAAAAAACGTTTTCCCGCCGCTACGTCGCGAATTCTTGCAGGGCCGCCTCTGCCCCTCGTTGGTACAGCACTTTCAGATAATGATCGAGCGTCTCCACAAACCGTGGCGATTCACGCAGATCGCCAAAGATCTCGCGCATCGCGAGATACCCAGCGGGATCACTCTGCGAGCGCCGGGCCGTGGCCCTCAGCCTGTCGGCCAGCGGGTCGGAGATGGCAATCGGATGGCCCTGCTGGTCTTCGCCGGAACAGCATCGGAGCCAACCGGCTACGGTGCACGCAAGCGCCCGAAGCGAAGTGCCTTGATCCAACGCCTCCCGGACGGCCGGCAGAATGAAGGCTGGTATCTTGGCCGATCCATTGGAGCAGATCCGCAGCACCGTATCGCGAACGTCCTGGTTGCGAAAACGCTTCAAGAGGTCTCGCTTGTAAGCGTGCAGATCGGTGCCTGGCACCGAACCCACCAAGGGAATCATCTCCCGCTCCATCAGTTGATCCAGGAAAGCTTCGAACTCGGGTGCCTGCGCAACCTCGTGGATATATTCGTACCCGCGCAGGCATCCCAAATACCCCATGGCGGAATGCGTGGCGTTTAGCAGCCGCAGCTTCATCCGTTCAAAGGGGGCCACGTCGTCCACGAACTGGACACCGACGCGCTCCAGCGGTGGCCGTCCCGCAATAAATGTGTCCTCGATCACCCACTGCGAAAAGGACTCGCAGATCACCGGACACAAGTCCTTTAAAGCAAACCGCCGTTCCACGAACTCCCGCTCTTGTGCGCCAGCGGCGGGCGTGATCCGGTCGACCATGCAATTGGGAAAGCTGACCGACGAGGCAATCCAATCGGCCATCGCCGGGGCGACCCTGCTGGCAAAGCGATGGAGCCCGTTGCGGACCACGTCGCCGTTGTGCTGGATGTTGTCGCAGGACAGTATAGAAACCGGTCCGTGCCCTCGCGACCGGCGCAGCATCAGGCCTTGCAGCAAGTATCCAAAAACCGTCGTAGGACTCCGGGAATCCCTTAAGTCATGGGCGACGGCGTGATGCGCCAGGTCCAGTTCCCCCGTACTTTCGTCGATGTAGTAGCCCCCCTCGGTAACCGTCAGGGAGATGATTTTGGTCTCCTTCGCCGCGATGGCTTCGAACACACCCGCCGGATCTTGAGAACCAAGCAGGTGGCTGACAAGCGAGCCCACGAGGCGGCAGTGATCTTCTTGGCCGCTTCTCTCGGTGAGCGAGTACAAACAGTCCTGGCGTTGCAAAGCTTGCGACAAAGCCGCATCCTGGGGCATGATCCCGACGCCAAGGATGCCCCATTCTTGCAGACCCTGTTGCTGGCAAAGTTGATCGATGTAGCGTGCCTGATGCGCGCGATGAAACGCCCCGACGCCGATGTGCACGATGGCGGGCACAAGCGTTCCGCGATCATACGTCGGGAGGCTGACCCCCTTCAGGTGTGACTCGCGCAGCAGGCGAGAATCGACCGTAAAGGCGTCGTTTGGGTCTTCTGCTTTTCTAACCGACATCGCGTTTATGTGCCTGTTTGAGTCCAGCGAGCAAAATCCGTGACCGCTTGTCGGCGCTCCCTTACGAGCCGCGGCGGTCGCAGCGGGTCGCAACGCCCCTTCCGGGATAACCGCACGCAGGATGGATCTTCCTGAGGCGGGTCAGCAGCAATCTTTAGGTATAACGCCCCCTCTGGGCCTGGCAAGGCGTGACGGTTCTGTCGTTTGTGCGAGTATTTCCCGCAGAAACGCCCCCTCTCGGGCGGTTTCTTTCCGGTGACTCGGTGCCTCCTGGCGATCTTCCTTACAGCAAACTCGGAATAACCGCTGTATTTGCCAGACCGGTCTGCCGCCTCGCCCCCTCGCGAAGCGTGCCGCCTCCTTGCTGGCAAGCCGCCGATGGAGAAAGCACCGATGCGCATGCTTCCGACCCGCCAACTGTGCCTGCTGGTCCTACTGACGACGTGGCTGCAGGGCACCCTGCCCGCGGCAGCCGCGAACCCGTTGGTATGGATGGCCCATCTTTGGCAAAACCGGCAGCAGCATCCCGAACCGCCAGCCATGTCCAAAGATTTGGCGGTCGAGCAACTGGCCGAAAATATCGACTGGTTGGAAACCCAGATCAACCGCTGGGGATCGGTCGTGGCCAAATCGCCCGACGTCTGGGGCGAAGCGAGGTTGACGAAATACCGCCAAGAGATCGAACTGGAATTGGCGGAGGAAATCGACCAATTCGACCAGGGACGGATCAGTGGAGCACAGGTTGTTTCCGATCAAGCCATGCTGGCCGCAGCACTCGCCCTGCGCGGCCCGGCCGGTGACGCCGCGATCCCGACGACCGCCGTGAGCATCGACGCCGACTCCGTTGCCACCAGTCGCAACGACGCCGAGGCGACCATGGCCGAGATCGATACGCAGTTCAGCCCCAGCCACGCCTTCGGCATCCATCCGAACTCGCTGAACTACGACGGCACCGGCATCCAGCTCGAACAAACCGAGGAACTCGACCAGCTGAACCGCTATTTGCACCATCTCGCCCAGCTCCGTCGGATCAACGAGGGGGATGACACCGCGGATGCCCCGGGCTACGCGATGAACCTCGTTCGCCTCCCGGTCTCCGTCCTACCCGGCACGCTTAGCAAACGCGGCCATGGCGCAGAACTCACGGTTACCGCCAAGCCTTACCTCGGTCCGGAATTGCTGCCGATCGCTGTTCGCGATTTTGTCATCAACGACCTGGTCGACCAGCTGGCACTGCCCCTGACCAAGTTCGTCAACAAGGACCCGGCAGCTGCCAAACGGGCCTTCGACGGACTCAGTGCCTACCAGCAAGTCGAAAGCATCAATGCCGACATCACCGCCGGACGGATGTGCTTCGGCGCGGCCGATGCCGAGACTGCCAAGCTCTACGCGGAATTTGTCCGCAAGCTGGGAGCCCGCGTTCCGTTTTACGTCAACAAACAGCTATGCGTTACGGAAATCATTGCGGCCGATTCCTTCCACGCGAAAGATGCTGCGGCTGAATTCGCAGCGCTCGCCCAAGCTTTCCAGCAACAAGGCGTGGAGATCGAGGGCAAATCCGATCAAACGCTCCGGAGAATCGCCCCCCTCGCTAGCCAGCTCAAAGGCGGCTTGCCGCCAGCAGAATTCAATGCGCTGGCCGCAAGCGCCGTGCGAAACTTACGTGCCGAGCTCGCTCGCATACCCGAGTTCACACCCGACATGGTCCGCGACGACCAGCAGACCGCAACCGGGACTACCAAACTGGAAGCCGTTCTCCAGCAGGCACCACCGTTGGCCTCGGCTCCCGATGGGACGCCCTCCTCGCCGGACGAGGACCGCGCTGATCCGGACCCGCACTTGGCCCCGCTGCTCCAACACGCTGCATCGGGCACCGAACGGTTGCAAAAGCTACAAACCCAGTTCGCGCAACAACTGGCTCAACTCGAGCAACTGGAGCAAAAGAAAAAAAGAGCCGCCGAGAATGCGGAGCGACTTTCTTCGCAATCCGACCGACTGGCGAATCTCATCGAAGAGATCACCAGGGCCAGCGAATATCTGGACGTTCTGCAGGGGGCCGCGGTCCATTTTCCCGCCTCCAGCACGCGGCGGTCGACGCTGCCGTTTCCCCCCAACCAATTGCTGGACAATTACGGCCAGCAGGAACTCGGCGCGGTGGCCCTGGTTGCCTTCCAAGCGTTTCAGGCCGACCTGCTGAATCGCGACGTCGTGCATGTCGCTGACGTCCAAGGCTTCTTGCGAGAAGAACTGAGCGCCGCCTATGACTTGATGATGTCGGACACAATGCGCCACTGGTGGGCGCGGGAAGCAAGCGAGGGACGGCAGCTGCACCATCTGATCCGCACCCGGCAGGTCGCCGCGCTCCAGGACTACCGCGATGACTTTATGTCTGGCTTCTCCACCGCTGCACGGCAAGCCGCCACGGCCAATCTTGCCTGGTGCGTGTTCGTCGAATCGATCCTTTTGAACGAGCGACTCGTCCAGGACGTGCGCGACACGGTGGGCACGCGCCCCGGTTACGGTCCGCTGCCGATCTGGCTCCCCTATTTCGGGCCGACTCCTCCCGAACAAGCGAGACGGGCCTTTGCCGACTACGTGCGTCTCCGCTGGCCGTTGCGGATTTTCACCCTCGACCCGGTCGTCACCGAACAGAACATCGCCGATGTCTCCAGCATCTATCGGCAGATGCAGATGGCCGTCGCGATCGGCTTTTCAACTGGTGAAATCGGCATCTCCGCCGCGATGCAGGCGATGCGGCGACTGCAGCGAGATCGCGCCACGGTCGACCTCAACCGGGTGGCCGTCGGCTTTGCCCACGGCGACGATACTTTCGGCTGGCGTTTCTTCCCCCGCTTTCAGACGCCCCCGGTCGAAAGCAACCTGACCGTGCTGTTCCGCGATTTGATCATCGGCGGGCCCACCGATCGACAACTCGAACGCAAGCAGGAGATCGAACCCGGGATGCGAGAATGTATGGCGATCGTCCTGATGCCGTCCTTCGTTCCGCACGTGACCTTCGAGACCCGCGGGAACTGGTTCAAGATCGCCGCGCCGGGACGGACCGCAGTGAGCGTCGCAGAAACGGTCGAACACAGCCGGGCCATCCGTTCGATGCAGCGGACAGCCCAGGAGTTTGTCACGTGCCCAGAACTCTACCGCGACGGGGAAGTTCAGCGACTGTTGGCCCGCGTTCATCAACTCAGTCAGGAACTTCCCCTGCAAACGCTGGAGACGCAAGTGCCGATCGAAAACTCACTCGGTGGCTTCGAAATCCTCAGCCACGGCACCCGCGAACTGGCACCGGAACTCCTCGGATGGTACGGGGCCCCCGGCTACGATCCCACGCGGCCTGTCGAACTCTTCCTGTCGGGTGATAATTTCTCCGTCCATCAGACGCGGCTGATCGTCGGCAACGCGAATATCCCCTTTCGTTTGTTGAGCCGTCAGATCATGCAGGTGACGTTGCCGCCCAATCTACCGGTGCTCCGCGACCAGAACTTGATCGATAGCCACCCCGAATTCTACGACGGTTACCTCGACGCCCATGTCGCCACGCCTTACGGGGTCAGCGGCCATCTCCTGATCCCTGCGGTTCGCCGCCCGTGGGCCGACGGTCCGCCGCGCGTCGTCCTGCAGCCGCAGACCCTGACGCTCCAGGCGACCCGCGACGGAACCAGCGTGACCGGGATCGCGGTCAAGGAATCCAGCAGCAACTCGCTCAGTCTGGCGCAGCTCATGGTCCCCAGCGAGCTGGGACTTGCCGGGCTTTCCGATGTGACGATTGCCATCCACCCGCGGTCGGGCTCGCATCGTTTGGAATCGGTAGAAGTTGAGGTCGAAGCGATCGTTCAACCACCGGGATATGCGGTTTCGGCGAGTGAAACCGCGAGCCAGTTGAGCGAGACCACAAAGCTTTATGGGAGCCTCAAAGATTACCTGGAGCACGTTCTCGGTCAGCGAACTGAGACGGACACCGAGCCAGCGAATCTCACCATCGAATGTTCCGCGACCTTGCATTACAACGACCTCACCGCCCCGGCCCAAGGGACGACCCGCCTCGAAATCGAATGGTCTTTACCTCCCGGTTAGCTGGAGATTCGCCCGCCGGACAGGGCGCGGGAGTTGCTGCGTCCAACCCGTGGAATCCCGCCAGACGGCTGTCGGCTTTGGGGGGGCTACATATCCCAGTGTTTTTTAGATCGAGAGATGTCGATGGATGCTGCTTTGCTCGCCTTGACCGACCGAGGAGCTCGCTTCACGTTCCTCGGCGAACCTTTTCGCAGCCGGCGCGAGATCCCGAACGAGGACATCGTCGACATCAACTTCAGCGAAGTGGAGATAACCGACGCGGACGTCGAAACGCTACTGCCGCTCACGCATCTCGAGGGGATCAGCTTCTGGAAGACCAGCATTTCCGATCGGGCGATTAAGCTGATCGCGCAGCTCCCTCAACTCACTCGCCTCAACCTGTGCGGGACGCAAGTCACCGATGACTCGGTCCCCATCCTTGGCGGAATGGCGCTGAACTACATCGACGTGGCGGACACCCAACTCACCCCCGCCGGCGTCGCAACCCTCCGCGCGGAACTCCCGCAAGCCGAGATCCTCTCTTGAACAAGAGCGAAAAAGGTGTCAGGTACCGATGTGGCGGTTTCAACGTAAACCCAGGCGTCCGCAGCGGTTCTGGTGTACGGTTACTCTTCGCCGCCGGAGACTCCCACCAAACCCTCGACAAATTCGCCGTCAAGTCGAAACCGACGACTGCGAAGTGCCATCGTCCCGGCAGGAGCGAGCGAGTGTAGAGCAATTGTCCTCAATTGCTCCGAAACAATTGGGACAATTGTTCTACCATCGGCACATCTCCGAGTGTGCGTTGGAGCTTGCCGGTCAGTTCATTCGCGGCCGGCACCGGATCAATGCGCGTCGTGGAAGCGAATTCTAGCGTCGATCTCCCAGCGACTCTAGCAAAGCCCTCTCCCACGCGTCCGCACGTTTACGGAGTTCTGCCAACCCGTCGTATAGCCTGACAAGCGAAATGCCGAACGCTTCTTTTGGTTGCGCTGTGACCTCGGTAAGCACGCCTTTGACCATCCTAACCGTCGATGCCTTGCGATCCTCCTCTCCGATATCGGATGCCAGTTCACTTTCCTTTACCCTGTCAAGCATAATGAGCATTTGAATAATAACCGAAACATCATCACACTGCAAAAACCTTGAGGCCATTACGCTCAAATGTACATCCAGCTGTTCGGGTCGCCGTCGCCCTTTTCCCAAAGAAGAGATGCAGTGCTCTACGATTGTCTCTGAAAACCTTGCAAAAGCAAATCTGGACACCGTGTAGACCACCTTTCCTGCGTTGTCGCCACTAATGTTCGATCGATAACTTTCGAGCACCCTAGCCTCGGAGACTTTTATAGACACAGGGATCAAAGGCGTCGCTTCCTCTGCCACCCGACCGAACAGCGCCGAGCGTTTGACTGAAAAACGGTAGTGCCTGTCTTTGTTGCCCTGTCGAGTTAAGAACGGTGGGACAAAATGCGCACGAGATACACCAGCAAGCAATTCCCCTGCGCCCTCTCCTTCCTTCGCGGCCAAGACGAAAGAAATATAGTCCGCGATCACCGCCGTTTCAGGAACCTCTTTCAGACGGGCCAACAACTTATCGGCGACTTCCGTGACCTGGAAAGCTTTCGAGTCTTCTACGGTCCCATTCGGATACGCTGTGATTTCAAACCCCCTCAACTCCTCTCGTGAGTTCGTGCAAGCAAGAACGAAGGTGAGCACTGAGTCACGCACGGCCTGGCAATCTTGATTCACAATTGCGCCGAGAGCCGACAAGCGCAAGACGAGACCCAAACCGTCGGACTCAGCGCAAGCAGCCAGCTTTTCTCCAAGCAGCGAAGTCGCATCGGTAGATTCGGTACCAAAGCATCTTGCGAGCCCTGCGTCGATTCCATGTTCACGGGAACGCAAGGATTTCACATGATCTTTGCACCATCTTTTGAAAGCGACACTCGTGAAAATATCGTCGTGATTGCTACTCGTTGGTAAAGGGAATAGCGTGACGGGAACAATTCGCGATTTGCCGCCAGCTTGATTGGCAGGAAACCGCGACAAGAGCTCCTTGGTCCAGATTCTCGTGGCCTGGCACTGGAGCAACACGGAGACCTGCTGCTCATTAAGGTCATCAAAATGGATCGACCCCTCGCTTGCATGTAACAAGCACGCCTGTATGCAAATACTTAACACAATTAAGGCTCTCTGCACAGCGCCGGCATGAATTGCTCGCGGCCCGCATCCCCATCGCAACTGGCGCGTTCGTTGAGGCGAGTGAGCGCAATTGGCGAGTTTCAAGGCTCGTCTCCCAGTTTATTGTTCGCACCTAGATAGCGGCCGACGGCGACCGCAAGGTTCTCCACGGAGAAAATTCCTTCGCATCCGCCGTCGGCGGTGGCGTGCGCTCGGAAGCCTGCTTTGATAACGCTGGGAAACAGACCACGGCGAAGGGGCTGGCTACCGGCTATTTCTTTGGTGGACGTAAGGCTGGTTCCGCTCGCATCGAGCAACGTCGGCTGGCCGTAGGCGATGTAGGCGTAACGCTCGACGATCGAGCCGCTGGCGTCGGTCAGGGCGGTGATGCTGTACTGTTGGTTGCGGTGGAACCGTGTTTCTGGTTTTTGCCGACGTTTGCACAACGCCGAACCCGCACGGAGACACGTGCGGGCTCGGCGGTGACAACGGCTCGATTCGGCGATGGCGACCATCCGAACCATTGTAGAGGATGGGCTTTACTGCTGCCCATCCTTTTCAGGCGGCTGCGGATCTTTCGCGCCCGGGTGCGTCTTGTCATGGGCTTCACGCAGACGCTGGATCGTCGCATGTGTGTAGATCTGCGTCGTGCCGAGGTTTTCATGACCGAACAGTGCTTCGACTTCCGCCAGCTTGAGATAACTCGAGTGCAGCCGGGGCTCTTCCCCGGGCATTCGCAGCTTCTCGGCCCCATCGCTTTCCAACCCGTTCGATTCGACCAGCGGCTGGCAACCCGTAGACGAGTGGAACTGGTTGCAAGATGTCGATCGTCCTCGTCCGGACTTGCAGACGGAGACCGCTTCCTGGCGCCCCCGCAGGAACGGAGGGCGGCTGATCAAGCTGTGTTTGAAAAGCAATGCGCCCGAGGCGGCGTGCAGATCCTCATGCTACGCGAGCAGGAAAGCGAGCAAGGCAAGCTCGCCGGCCGTTGACATCTCAGCGCGGACCTCTAGACTCTACGGCTGACATGGGTGCTGAGCCGGCACGTTGCCAGCCCAGAGAATAGGGAAAACGGTGCAAATCCGTTGCGGTCCCGCCGCTGTAACCGGGGACAATGCTCACTTCAAGCCACTATGGTTTTCAGACCATGGGAAGGCGTGAGCGGAGGATGACCCGGGAGCCAGAAGACCTGCCCAACCGTCAGCTAACTAAGTGGTGGTACCCTCGGGGAATTGGGGTATTGCGCCGTTCATAGCCAGGAGCTCGCGGTCCGCTGCGCAAGAGATGCGCCGGTTTGGCGACCGTCGTTTTGGCCCGGTGATTCGTCGCTCGCTCTTTCACCTCGTGATGTACTGCGCTGGAGTTCTGTCTCCACTTCACAGACGAGGATCCTATGAAGAGTGAACTCGTGCGCCGTGATGCCTTTACGCTGGTCGAACTGCTAGTAGTGATCGCGATCATCGGCGTACTCATCGGCCTGCTTCTGCCAGCCGTCCAGCAAGCTCGCGAAGCGGCGCGCTCGATGAGCTGCAAGAATAATCTGCGGCAAATCGGCTTGGCATGTCACATGTATGCTGACTCCAATCGCGGCTATTGGCCGCCGGCCGTTGGTATCGGTGGGAGCAACAATCAACGTTGGTTCGGTGCTCGCGATTCCTCGAGCGATGCCTATGACGCGAATCGTGGGCCGCTTTCGCCGTTCTTCGAAAGTAATGAAGGCTTGAAGCAATGCCCTTCCTTCGGCAATTATGCCCAGGGGACGGACGCAAACATCTGTAATGGGAACGCTACGGCTTTCGAAACCGGCAGCGGCGGATACGGCTACAACCACATGTATGTCGGCGGCACGTGGTATAAGCATGGCTGGTCATCACCCCTGCGGAACATCCCTTCCCGGTTTCGCGAAATCGATGCGCTGTCACGTACCGTGGCTTTTTCCGATACCGCTTTCACCTGCGGCCCCGGGTCGTTCGCCATCGAGTATCCGTTTCTCGAGCCACCTTTCTTTGTGAACGGGCCCCATCCGCTGTTGGCGGCGCCGACCCCCTGGCGTCCCAGCCCCTCGATCCACTTCCGGCATGGCGGCTTCACTGCAAACATCACTTGGTGTGACGGGCGGGTGACCACGGCAACCATGTCGGGCACAAGCGACGGCAGCGGCTGGTATGGAGGCGAACCGGAAAAGGTTCACATCGGCTGGTTTGGACCGATGGACAGTAACGTCGTTTTTGACGTCCGCGACAAACTCCAGTCGCAAATGGGAGGTGTGCAATGAGCTGGCCCCAAACGTACGGTCTGTTCGCACTGCTGCTTGTCGGCTGCAGCGAGTCGCCTCGTCCGCAGGTGGTCGTCGAGAAGACGGTGACGGTGAGGACGGCGAATAACGAAGAGAAAACGGTCTCACCGAGCGAATTATACGATCACGCGACGGGTGAGCCGGCCTATGAAAGCGTGCTGGTGATCGATCGGCAAGCCCAACGCAAGGCGTTCATCTCGCTCGATCAAGTGACAGGAGAAACGCAGGCCAATGCCCGCTACATGCTGGTGACTTCGTCGAAAAATGCAAAAGCTGGGTCGGATGACTGATCGACGATGCCCTGGCCAGGCGGGTTGCCCGTGGAGCTTTACAACGCTATTTAGGCGACGGACGCATGTGGATCGGTGGAAACAACGGTGGCACCTCAACGGGAGCGAGGCTTCGCTCAGGATGGCGATAGAGGACCGCGGATGACCGCCCAAACACTGATGATTCAGGGAACAGGTTCCTCCGCGGGCAAAAGTCTGCTGGTAACCGCGTTGTGCCGAATTTTTGCCCGCTGGGACTTAAGCGTTGTGCCCTTCAAGTCGCAAAAGCTGTCGAATGCGGCGGTGTGTTCGCTCAACTGCTCGGTACCCTGTGGCTGCTGAGCCCGGAAGACCGCCAGCGGGTCAAAGCTCTGACCGTCAACAAGTTCCGCGGGGACCTGCGGTTATTCGATCGCAGGCGGGAACTCCTGCAAATGCATGGCAAGGTCCCGGTCCTGGGTGTGTTGCCGTGGATCGACCGGCTGCGGCTGCCGGAAGAAGACGCAGCGCGGTTACCGACGGAGCTGAGGACTCCTCTGGATGCCGACGCAGCCCCCCAGTCGACGCTCGACGTCGTGGTCATCCAGCTACCTCGGCTGTCGAACTTTGATGATTTCGATCCTCTCTCCGGCGAACCCGGCGTGCGGGTACGCACGCGGGGCAGACGACTTCGGTCACGGCATGGCTTCGGCACACCGGTGATGGTTCCCGTCAGGAAGCGGACCGGCTTGACGGCGCTCGCTCGGCAGACGGACGCATCTGGGGCTGTTACCTCCACGGACTTTTTCACAATGACGCTTTCCGGGCAGGTTGGCTGCGCTCCTTCGGCCTGCAACCGCGCGGCGGCGAAGCAAGCAACGCGAACCATGCCCTCGCTATTTCGCTCGATCGTTTGGCATACGGATTCCGGGGCCCGGGCCAGCCTCGGACAGGCCCTCAGGATGCACAAGGGGCCGAGGCCAAGAGGGAACCGGCACCGCGGTCAGCGAGTTTTCCTTGCTTAACGCGGCTGTGTCATGACAGGGGCGGCAGCGGCGAGGTCTCTCCTTGCGGCAGGCTTGAGCGACGGCAAGAAGCCGCGCAAAGCCTTGGCCGTGTGGAATTGGCTCACGATGTCCGTCGCTGGTTGCCGCCGCAATTTTGACATGGCGCCACGCTGGGGTTAAGTTCGCTCATCCATCTTGTCGATCTCCTCGTGCGGAACATTGCTCATCATGAAAACGCCCTTTCGGTTCTGCCTGCCCCTTGTGATCTCCGCCTTTCTGTGGAGCGGCAGCACGGCCCTTGCGCAGGCACAGCAGAACGCGCAGGCACAGCAGAACGCGCAGGCACAGCAGAACGCGCAGCAACAGCACGACACCCTCCGCTTCACCAGTGTGCCTGACATCTTTAACTGGAACATTTCCAACCCCCAGCCAGGCTGGGAGGAGACGCTGGACTGGTTCTTTGACCGGTTGCAGGACGAAGGACCCGACTTCACGCTCATCGCCGGCGACATCATGGACGCTCGCTGGTGGGACGACGCGGAGCAGGTCCGCCGCAAGACCGAACAATATTGGGGCGGATTCAACAAGCGTTTCAAGGACCGCGACATGACTGTCTATGTCGCGCCCGGCGATCACGAGTACGGTGACGACGGCGGCTTGGCTCGGGGGAACATCGCCCGCGCCTTCGGCCAGGAATTTTCTCGACAGATGGGCATGCCCCGCAACGGACCGAGGGAGCACGTCGGCCGATCGTTCTTCGTCCGCCAGGGCGACCTGCTCGTCATCACCCTCGATACGTTCGAAGACGCCGGGAAACGCTTCGCCTACACCGTGGGCGACAAACAACTCCAGTGGCTGGACAACGTGCTGACCGACCATAAGGACGCGCAGTTCGTCCTGGTGCAAGGGCACCTTCCCGTCGTCGGCCCCGTCAAGAGCAAGAACTCCAGCGCAAGCATGCTCCGAGAGGGAACCGACTCCGGCCTCTGGAAGCTGATGGTCCGGCACAACGTGGATGCCTACCTGTGTGGCGAGCACCACCGCATTACCGTCAAGAAGCAAGACGGCATCTGGCAGATCGTTCACGGCGCATTGTGGGGAACGCAGACCGACCTTAACTACATGCGCGGCAGCATGAACGACGGCGAGCTAACACTCGAACTGATCGAGTTCACTGTCGAATATTCCAGCGGCTACCTTGGCGA
>CAYNVI010000030.1:0-17921 GCA_964400585.1 uncultured Pirellulaceae bacterium
CGGAGGCTGCAGGTCGAGAGGGTCACTGGGCCGTAACCTTCGACATGCCAGGGGACCAACAACTTGCCCGATTCGTCGATCTCCCGCTGCACCGACAGCCGCTGCTGCTCGAAGCGAACCCGCGCCTCCCAAGGAATGTGCTCCAGCCCGACCACATAGGCATCCCGCCAGAGGTTTCGGTCGGGACCGAAGCCGACCGCTTGGAGCAGGCTGGCGGGAACGTCAAAGTCGAATTGACCCATAAAACCAATGACGCGGGACGAGGGAATCAGAGAAGGCAAATCCGGCGGAACGCTGCGAGGAAACCGCCGCGCCCTACGACCCACTGCGCGTCGAAAAGGGGACCCACCGCGAGGCGGGGATCGTGTCAGCTTCCCACATAGCGTTGACAAAACGTCGAAATTGCGAGCAGCACGCTTCCCTTCGACGGGAAAACTGTAACGGAGAGGCGATCAGGATTCAATTCGCCTACACGACAATCGTGCGGCGGCTCGACGCGCGACCGCCGGGCGTTCGCGCAGCCACCTGCCCCCCCTTGGGACTTGCCCCGCTTGGCGCCGGCGGGTCCCCTGGAGCAAAGTTGCGGTTCGCTGGCCGCCTATCCCTTCCCCGCCACGTGGTTCGACCTCACCATGCCCGCTTCGCCCTATGCGTTCGACGCCCACGGCGCGTTACTGCAAACCGAACTTCCCTTTCCCTGCCGCCGCGGCAAGGTCCGCGATGTCTACGACCTGGGAGACCGGCTGGCGATCGTCAGCAGCGACCGGATCAGCGCGTTCGACTGGATCCTGCCGTCGGGGATCCCGGAAAAGGGTCGGTTGTTGACGGCGATGAGCGTCTTTTGGTTCGACCGACTCGACGTGCAACACCACCTGATCGACAGCGAACTCCCCACCGAGTGGCAATCGGCAGGCTTCGATCTCGAGCCCCTGGAGGGACGGACGATGGTGGTTCGCAAGTCGGAAGTGATTCCGTTCGAATGCGTCGTGCGCGGCTACCTGGAAGGGAGCGGCTGGCGGGAATACCAGCAGACCGGAGCGATCTGCGGCGTCGCCTTGCCGGCGGGACTGCAACAGTGTGATCGTCTCCCGGAACCGATTTTCACGCCGGCCACCAAAGCCGAATCGGGACACGATGAAAATGTCAGCCTCGACGTGATGCGGAAAACGCTGGGCGACGCGTTGGCCGATCAGCTCTGCCGACAAAGCCTGCAGATCTATCAACAGGCGGCCGACTATGCCGCCGCTCACGGGATCTTGATCGCCGACACCAAGTTCGAATTCGGCCGCTGGGGCGAGCAAGTGATCCTGATCGACGAAGTCCTCACGCCGGACAGTTCCCGGTTCTGGGCCGCCGACCAATACCAACCCGGCGGCCCCCAGCCGTCCTTCGACAAACAATTCGTCCGCGAATGGTTGGCGCAAACCGATTGGGATCGCCACAGCCCGCCCCCTGCCTTGCCGCCCGCCGTGATCGCCAACACCCAAGCCAAGTACGCCGAAGCCTTCGCGCGGCTTTGCGGGCCACCTGACAAGACCGCCAGCTGACAAGGCCGCCACCAGCGGGCGAACGGCGGAAAGGCCGGCCGCGGCGGGCAGCGCCGCAATCGCGGGCAGGGACGTGCCGCTCCGGACCCCGCAAGACCGGAGCGGCGCTTACGACTGCGGCTCCGCCGCCTGCTCCGCGGCGTATTCGATCAGCCGGGCCCGCAGACGATTGCCGTGTTCCTGCGGGTCGCCATCGGTCTTATAGAGGCGGATCGCCTCTGCCAGCTCGCCCTGCTGTTCGCGAACACGTGCCAGGTTGTAACGGGCCGCCGAATGCCAACGACCGGCGTCGGCATCCCCCAACACGCGTTCGTCCATCCAGGTCGCGGCCGGCTCCCAGCGACTGTCTTCCACATGCAGCAGCCCCAGCCAGAAAGTCGCTGCCCGCTTCGCCTGGCGAAACAATAACAGCATGTTCTCGACCTTCCGCTGGTGGGTTTCCTCGGTATCCCCAAGTTCGCGGCGGAGCCCATATTGCTTCTGCAGTTCGGCATCGATCCGCAGGTCTTCCAACTCGTATTCGGGATGCCGCAGCCGCATGTAGCGAACCCGCGCTCCGGGATCATTCAGGGCATCCTCCTCGCCTTCGAAATTCCCCTGCAGGTGCTTCCAGCGGGCGGCATACAGATCGGTTCCGCGCTCCAGGACCGCGTAGTTGACGTAGTACCAGAGGGCCAAAGGCACTTGTTGCATCAGCTGCTTTTGCAATGCCTGGGCGTACTGCTGCGACTGGACCGGAATCTGCCAGAGCCGGACGCCGGCGATTCCGGGGATCGCGTCGAGCCGTCCCGCCAGGGCGTCGGCGGCCAAGGAGAGCCGCATCCGGTTTTCGCCGGTCAACGCTTGTTCGAGTGCCTTCATCCGCTCGCTCAACATTTCCGGCGTGGCGTCCAGCAGGGCGACCAGCTGTTGGATGTTTCCGCGCTCGAGCGGGTAATCGAAGACTCCCGGCACTCGGAGCCGGCGGAGCACGCTATCGTCCTGCCGCGCCTCCTGCAAGGTGGCGATCCCTGCTTCGCCAGGTCCCGGGACGGGAATCCCGAACTGGGGGGCGAACAGGAACAGCTTGCCCTCGATCAGGACCGCGGCCATCCATTCGCGGGGCGGTTCGCTTTCCGAAGCAGGTTGCGCCAGCAGGCACGCTTCCAGGCCGGCGTGGCGGCACAACTGCAGGAAGACGTCGGCGCGTTGCAACCAATCGCCGGTGCCGCGCCACAGCGTCTGCCAAGTGGTCTGCCGGTAGCCTGGGCCTTGAAACACCAAACCGTCAGGAAGTTCTGGGGCGGGCGGCAGATTCTCCGAGGGGGCTTCCGGTTCCAGCTGGATGTTGCGCACGACCCAATCGAACAGGCGCGAGGCGAGCTGCAACTGGCGCTGCCCGCCGTCGCCCAGTTGGTCGGCTTCGGCCGCCAAACGTCGCGGGATCAACGGATCGACCAGCCCTTTTTCCTGCGTCCACTCGGCCACCTGACGCAACAGGTAGTTCACCCGGAAGAATTCCAGGTCACCGGGTTGGAAACGGTCATGGCGGACCGCCGCGTCGGCTTCCGAGGGCCGCATCACCGACCTCCAGGTCTGCAGCAATTCGGTCGGTTCCCAGGCCGCCTCGCGTCCCGCCCCTTGCCGCCAGGCGTTGAGGTGGTAATTGATCTGGTCGGCCGCCGATTCGGCATCCAGGGTGTCGAGCTCGGCGATCAATCCGCTGGCCCGCCGGAGGTGATCGACTTCGGTCGCCGCCTGACGCTTCGCCTGCTGCCGGCTTTGCAACTTGCGGAGTTCCGCCGAATCGCTGTCACAACCGGCGAGCGCGATCCCGACCGCCGCCAGCATCCAGGCGGCGGCAAACGGGCGGCGGTTGCCGGCGGGCACAAAAAGCAGGGTGCGGATCATCGATCGAGCTCCTCGGCCGCCACACGCAATCGCAGCAACCGCTTGATGAGGTCAGGAAAGGCATCGAGTGGAATCATGTTGGGACCGTCGCTGGGGGAGCTGGCCGGATCGGGATGCGTCTCGAAGAAGACGCCGTCGACCCCGACGGCCACGGCCGCCCGCGCCAGCGGCTCGACCATCGCCCGGTTGCCACCGGTCGCTCCACCCAGCCCACCGGGCTGCTGCACGCTGTGGGTGGCGTCAAAGATGACGGGCACCCCCAAACCTCGCATCAAGGGCAGCGACTGAAAATCATTGACCAACCGTCCGTAGCCAAAGAACGTGCCGCGTTCGCACAAGAGGACGCTCTGGGCTCCTCCTCCTTGCAGTTTTTCCACCACGAACCGCATGTCGCCGGGCGCCATGAACTGGCCCTTCTTCACGTTGACCGCCGCCGGGGTGGCCGCTGCCGCCAGCAACAGATCGGTTTGTCGGGCAAGGAACGCGGGGATCTGCAACACCGCACAAACTTCGGCCGCCGCCGCAGCCTGTTCCGGGAGATGGATATCGGTCGTCACCGGCAAGCCGGTTTGGCGGCGGACCTCCTCCAACATCCGCAGCCCCGCGTCCAACCCAGGCCCCCGCTCGGCTTGCAGGCTTGTCCGGTTCGCTTTGTCGAACGAGGCTTTGAACACCACCTGGACCGCCGCTTCTTCTGCCAGCGCCGCCAGCCGCTCGGCGATCTGCAAGGCCAGCTCTCGGGTTTGCAAGACGCAAGGCCCTGCCACCAACAACAGGTCCTGCCCGCCGCCGCAGCGGTACGGACCGACCGGCACGGCCGCCGGAGCCGGCGGGGGCTGGAGCGCTGCCAGGGCGGATGCGAGTGGATCGGAAGCGTCCTGCGGTGACACGATCAAAGACTTTCAAGAGGAGGAAAAAACGGCAAAGGTTCTTGGCGATAAGCGATGCGAATCACAGCTCGCGGCGCGCCCACGTCGACTTCGAAAATGCGATCCGCCGCAGCACGATGCTGATCGGAAATTCCTTCCAGGAACCACGCTTCAGGAAACAGGCGGCGGCAGGATTAAAGTAACCCGCCCAGGCAGCGTCCCGATCGCGACCGGCAACCTGCCGACATAGTCTCCGTCCAGCTGAAAGGGAACGCGGACGTTCGCCTCCCAGCGCCAACTGGTGCCTCGCCGGGCGCACCCATCGGCACGCCGCTGTAGACGCCCACTGTAAACGCGCGAAAGGTACTGGATCGTCGAGAGCGACCCCCCGCCTCGCAAGCCGACAAAATCGAGCTGTCCATCATCCGGGATAGCCTGCGGGGCGATCCGCAAGCCACCCCCATACATGGGTAGATTGAATACCATCGCCCAGCGACAGGTCAACGGACGATCCGACCGGCCCGCCGCCGCCCCCGCCCCCGTCGCCTCGCCCTCGATCCCCTCGGCGGCCGCCGCGGTCGGGCCGCCCCCGGGCACAACGCGGACCTCCGGATAGGCATAGCTACGCACCGCGCGGGCGATCGGTTTGAAGTAGCTCCAGCGACGGATGTGGCCGCGGCGGGTCAGATGCATCGCGCGGACCACTTCGGCGTCGAAATCGCAGGTCGCCATGACCAGAAAGAGTTTGCCATTGGCCGTCCCCGCATCGATCGTCCGCTGACGTCCTTGCTGAACGGCGGCCACGACCGCGGCCGGCTCGGCGGTGCAGCCGAAGTAGCGGGCCAGCAGGTTTTCGGTCCCCAGCGGCACGGGCAGGATCGGCGTGCCGGCGGGAAGCGTGTTGGCCACCAGACTGAGGGACCCATCGCCGCCAAGCACCGCGACCGCCCGCAGAGGGGGATCATCGTCCTTTCGCAGAACCGCTGCCTTGATGGTTGGCAGCGACTCGCTGAGCAGCACCTCGTAGCCGGCCCCTCCCAATCGTGCGCGGAGTTCTGGGACAAGCGACCGCCCGCGGCCACTGCCGGCATGGGGGCTCACCGCCATCACCACCCGACCGGATCGAACCGATTTTTTTTCAGCCATAGGTAAGGTGGGACGTCGCGGGCGAGCTATGTTTCGAAGGTTTCCCCTCAGAACGCCGCTCCGCCTCCTGGGTCGAATACAAACGTGAAGTTTTTACAACGCTACTGGGTCGCCGGCTTACTGATCGCGATGGTTCTCGTCCACGCGGCGATCATCGGCTACGTACGCAGCCGGATCGCCCGTCTCAACGAGGTCGAGACGACAACCCTCAGCATCGGCTCTTTCCGTTTTCAACCGGTCAGCGAGCCGCAGCGGGTCTTTCAATTCGATCTTCATGCCGTCCTCGACCCCTCGCGGCGGCACCAGGCGAGGGAGCGGATCAGCAACCGCCGTTTCGAAATCCTTGAGGCCGCCGAACAACTGTTGCGCCAAGTGCCGGTCGAGGTCCTCCAGGACCCCGCTCAGACGGTCCTCCGCGAACGTTTGATGGAAGTCATTCTGGAACAGGTGACCGAACCGGTCGTGCAACGGGTGGTGATCACGCGCTGGCTGGAAGTCCCCATCGGTCAGCTCCCCGCCAGCGATCTCCCAGCCACCGATCCTCGTTCCCGCTCCACCGTTCAGCATCCGGTTCCGCCGTTGCCCCAGCGAGCGGAGCCGCCCAGCTCGCCGACCGTATCGCCAGAGCCCCACCAGGCGGTGCGGCTCGACGTCGTGCCGACCAGGTTCTGAGAGCGTACCGCGAAAGCCGCTCGGTGACTGCGCGGCGGGGCGTGCCGAATCACGGGAACGCCCCAGCTCTCGCAGGAAAACGCGTGAAAACCGCTGGTCCTGGGGCGCTGTCGGCCCGCCACGATGCTCGGACTGGTATCCGAAACGAACCGGATCGCCGCTGCCGAGCGAATCCCGCCGGTTGGTCGAAGCACGGGTGCTGCCCCGGATTTCTGACATCGCGGTATTGACGGACCGCCCGGCCGCTTCTAATTTTCTTTTCCACACGTTGCCCGGTCTTGTTTACGACCGCCGCGGTTCTCGCCGCCGGTGGTCCATCCATCCGGAAAAACCGGTTCGGCACGTCAGCCAGCGTAGCTTCAATTGGCAGAGCATCGCATTCGTAATGCGAGGGTTGCGAGTTCGAGTCTCGCCGCTGGCTCTTCTCCCGCAAGCGGCCTCTTTAGGGGGAGCATTCCCGGTTGGTCCGCGTCCGCCAAATCCCGCATCCGCCAAATCCCCGGGTTGGCGGAAACGTCGCCGACCAGGGGGGAGATCCGCTGATCGGCGGTGTCGCCTGCGGTTGCTCGCCCACACGGATTTTTGGTCTCGCGACTTGTTTTGCTCGCGAGCATGGATCCTTGCGACCGAAGCGGGATCCTTGCGCCTCCGGAGTTGCTTGCGACCCCAGATTTCGTCAACGATCGGCTGCTTCCCCCCCGATGCCGGCTGTCTTCGACCCGGCTCGTCAAGCTGGCCCACGAATGGCATAATGTGATTTCCTCGAGAGCCCGTGCGGATTTGCGCGAGAGCCCGCGCGGATTTGCGGAACTGGATGAATTCCCCCCTGAGCCTGCTGGGGCTGCGCCCCAAGGAGACACGTTCGCTATGGCTGAAGCCGAAGTCCTCGACTTGAAAGATGTGGTGCTGGCGAATCATTCGTTCGGTCCCCAAGAAATCAAAGCCATCCGCTCAGCGATCGCCCAGGATTTTTCCCAATTTGCTGAACTCCGCGATGCGGTCGGGCAAATGGAGCAGCAGCAGGATCGCAGTCCGGCCATGCAAACCAAGCTGGGGGTCTGCCAACTGCTGCTCGGTCGCTTCGACAAGGCGAAGGCGTCGCTGTCGACCGCTGACGGCGGGGCGCTCGCGCAGTTTTACCTCGGCCGCTGTGCGTTCGAGCTGTCCCGATACGACGAAGCGATCGCCAGCTACGAAGCGGCGGAGAAGGCCGGCTACGATGCCGACACCTGCCAGTTGAACATCGCTGAGGCAAAACGCTACATGGGCGATGCCGAATCGGCGATGCAGATCCTGGACAACATGTTTGGGCAGATCGAACAGACGGCCGAATACCAGTATCAACGGGCGGCCACGGTAGCGGCCGTCGGTGGCAACATGTCCGAAGCGATCGCCCTGTACGAGCGGGCGATTCAGATCGACGAATCGCACGCCGGCGCCCTGTTTGGGCTCGCTTTAGAAAACGATCGCCACGGGAACGACGAACAAGCCCTCGCGTTGTACGAGCGTGCCGCGGCTGCCTTCCCCACCGGGATCGGGGTCCTGACGAACCTCGGCGTGATGTACGAGGACCGCAACCAGTACGATCGGGCCCAGCTCTGCTACCGCCGGATCCTGGAATGCTACCCCGATCATCCCCGTACGCGGCTCTACATGCAGGATGCGTCCGCCCTGGGCAATGTCCTGTACGACGAAGAAACGCAGCGACGCAACGATCGCTTGGCCCAGGTCTTGAACCTGCCGGTGGCGAATTTCGAATTATCGGTGCGCAGCCGCAACTGCTTGCAAAAGATGGGGATCGATACCCTCGGCGATCTGACCCGCACCAGCGAAAGCGAGTTGCTGGGAAGCAAGAACTTCGGCGAAACCAGCCTCTACGAAATCCGCGAAATCCTGGCCAGCAAAGGGCTCAGCCTCGGGCAGTTCGCGCACGAAAAGAAGCAGACCGAACCGCCGATCGACACCAGCCACATGTCGGCCGACGAGCAGGCATTGCTCGATCGCCCGATCGCCGACCTCAACCTGTCGGTACGAGCCCGCAAGTGCATGGTTCGCCTGGGCCTGAATACCATCGGTGAACTGGTCCGCAAGACGGGCGACGACATGCTGGAGTGCAAGAACTTCGGCGTGACCAGCCTCAATGAAGTCCGCGAAAAGCTTGACGAACTGAGCCTAAAGCTTCGCGGTGATTGAACCCGAGTCCAGGCGGGCCGAGCCTTTCGCCTTTGAGCTGCGGGCCAGCGATCCTTCGACCGGGGCCCGCCGCGGCTGTTTCCACACCCCGCATGGCGAGGTGCAGACGCCGACCTTCATGCCGGTCGGCACGCAAGCGACCGTCAAAGGATTGACCGTCGATCAAGTCCGCGCGACCGGCGCGGAGATGATCCTGGGCAACACCTATCATCTGGGACTCCGTCCCGGTCACGAGCTGATCCGACAGCTGGGCGGCCTCCATGCCTTCATGGGCTGGGAGGGTCCGATCCTGACCGATAGCGGCGGCTTTCAAATCTTCAGCCTCGCGAACCTGACCGAGATCACTGAGCAAGCGGCGACCTTCCGCAGCCACATCGATGGCCGCCGGGTGACGCTGACGCCCGAGCATGCGATCGAGATCCAGGAATCGCTGGGCAGCGATGTGGCGATGGTCCTGGATCACGTGATCGCGCTGCCCGCCCCGCCCGAGGCGGTGGTCGACGCGACTGAACGTTCGATTCGCTGGGCCGAGCGATGCTTGCAGGCGGCCCAACGGCGCGATCAGGCGAAGTTCGCGATCGTCCAAGGAGGCCTCGACGAAACCCTCCGGCGGCGGTGTGCCGAAGAACTCGCGCGGATGCCGTTCCAAGGTTATGCCGTGGGAGGGCTCAGCGTCGGCGAACCGCCGGCCGAGATGTACCGGATCGTGGCAGCCACCTGCCCGTCGCTGCCGGTTGAGCGGCCGCGGTACCTGATGGGGGTGGGGCGGCCGATCGATATGCTGGAAACGATCGCCCTCGGGATCGATCTGTTCGACTGCGTGATGCCGACCCGCAACGGGCGGAATGCCTCGGCCTTCACCAGCCAAGGGATCATGAAGATGCGGAACGCCAAGCACCGCGATGACCCTCGGCCCCTCGATCCCGAATGCGGCTGCCTGGCGTGCCAGCGGAGCCGCGCGTACCTGCGGCACCTGTTTGTCGCCGGCGAAATGCTCGGGCCGATCCTCCTGACGATCCACAACCTGACCTATTATCAACGGGTCATGTCCGAGGCGCGGCAGGCGATCGAACGGGGGACCTTCGCCGCACTTTTGGAAAAACACCGCCATCTGTGGGGTAGGCTCTCCGGCGAGGCGCTATAATAGGCAGGGACGCGTCGTCCCTGCTGCCCTCGCGGCTTCCGGTAAACTCGCGGCTTGCGGTAAATCCGTCGAGAGGGCTGTCGAATCGCTTTCCCCCAGGTTCTCATCCGGGGTTTCCCTCGGGCAGGCGGAAAGCTCACGACTTTTTCTCCCCTGAAACTTGGGCCGATGGGTAGTTTTCGACTCGCAATCGTCTTGGCTTTTGTCGGGTCCGCCCTGGTCGCGCTCCCCGCCGCCGGACAGGCTCCGGACTCCCCGCCGGACGAGGTGTCCAGTCCCGCGGCAGATTCTCCCCAAAATGCCCCCCGCACGGGTTTCCTCGTCGATGTGCCGCTGCCTGTGCAGCGAGATGACGCGGAACGCTTGCTCGCGACGCTGTTGGATTTGGCGGAGCGTCCGCAGCCCGATGGTCGACGTCGCGTCGTCGTCTTGCGGGTGCCGCCCTCCGGGACAACCGACGATGGACGCACGACCCGCTTTGAAGACGCCTTGGTGGTGGCCCGGACGATCAGTGGCAACCAACTCCGCTCGTTGCGAATCGTCGCCCTCCTCGACGGCCCGGTCCGCGGCCATGCGGCGCTGCTGGTCCTGGCTTGCGACCAATTGCTGGTGACCGAGCGGGCCAGGCTCGGCGAAGCTTCGATCGACGAACCGGAGTTCGATACCGGGATCGAACCGATGTATCTGGCGATCGCCAGCCGTCGCGGGGTATTCCCGCCAGCGGTTGTCCGCGGGATGCTCGATCCGTCGCTCGAACTGGCGCAGCTGACTCAGGTCGACGGGACCGTCACTTTCGCGGTCGGCGAGAACCTGGCCGAGCTGCGCCAGCAAGGGGAAGCGTGGCAAGAAAAACAATTGGCGGTAGCCGGGGAAACCGCCTTGCTCGACGGGAACACTTTGCGCGAAACCCGCTTGGCCAGCCATCTTGTCCGGGACGCCGAGGAAGCGGCCGATGTGCTCGATTTGGCGAAACTGAAGCGGGCCGATGCGGTGCCGACCACGGAAGTACGCACGGGAACCCTGATCGAAATTGTAGGGAGCATCCGCAGTGCCCGGATCCGCCGGCTGGAGACCAACCTGGCGGCTTCGTATGACAGCGGTCAGACCGACGCTTGGCTCTTTTCGGTCGACAGCAGCGGGGGGAGCCTGACCGACAGCATCCGCTTGGCCGGGATGATCGCCGCGGCCGACGGCCGTTCGTTTGCTGAGGCCGGGGAAGGGGTGGCCGACGCCCGCCAGCGGGCTCCCGGCAGCGGGGGCAGTTTGCAACGGGTGGCCGGCTGGGTTTCCCGCGAAGCCCTCGGCGACGCGGCCCTGATCGCCACCGCCTGCCGCCCCCTCTACCTCGCCGCCGACGCCCGCTTGGGCGGCCCCGGCGCGGAGGCCATCCGCAGCGAGGACGTCCGCGCGTTGCGTGAAGCGATCGCTCAGATGGCCGTCGACGCGGGACGCCCCGCGGTGTTGCTGCGTGGACTGCTCGATCCCTCGCTGGAAATCTATCGTTACACCGACCGCCGGACCGGCCGCATCCGGTACGCCACCCCGCAGGAACTCACCCTGGAACTCGAAGCCGCAGGGGCGCCAGAAGCCTTGGAGCGGTGGGAACAAGGAGAACGGATCGACCTCTCGGAGGGGCTCTCCGCCAGCGAAGCGGTCGCGCTCGGGCTGGCCGAAGGCGAGCGCGAATCGCTGCCCCAGGTCGCTCGGGAAATCGGGCTCGAAGCGGTCCCGCCGCCCCTGACCGATCGACCGATCATCCGGACGGTCGAGTGGCTGGGCGGATTGCCGCTGCTCGCCACCGCCCTGCTGCTGGTCGGCTTTATGATGCTCTCGATGGAAATGAGCGCCCCGGGACTGGGGATCCCCGGCTTTGTGTCGCTGCTGTGCTTCGGACTTTTCTTTTGGACCCGCTTCTTGTCGGGAACGGCCGAGTGGCTGGAAGTCATCGCGTTCGGCCTCGGCATCGCTTGTGTCCTGATCGAAATCTTCGTGGTCCCGGGCATGGGCGTCTTTGGCATCGGGGGGCTCCTGCTGATCGTGGCCGGAATCATCCTCACCAGCCAGACGTTCGTGATCCCGCGGAATCCGTACCAATATGCCCAGATGACACGCAGCCTGGGGAATGTGTTGATCGCCTGTGGCGGCCTGGCCGGAGGCTTCTTAGTGCTCCGCTGGCTGCTGCCGAGCACCCCGATTTTCCGCCACATCCGACTCGATCCGACCGACCTGACGCTGATTGAGCAACGCGAACAGATCGCCCACTTCGATCACCTGCTGGGGGTGGTGGGCCGGTCCGTCACGTCCCTTCGGCCGGCGGGGAAAGCACGCTTCGGCAGCGAATTGGTGGCGGTGGTCAGCGATGGCTCGTCGATTGCAGAAGGGGAACCGGTGCGCGTCCTGGAAGTCCGCGGCAATCGCGTCGTGGTCGAATCGGCCGATGCTCCCTAACTGGACAGCGCGACTTTTTGTGAGCGGATGGGGCGCTAGCCCCCGGCTTTCCCGTGACGAGCCGGCGGCTAGCGCCGAAACCGCTCAAATGATCGATATGCACCACGAAAAACGGGATTTGCATCGAACAGTGGCACTGTCCAGCTAAGCCCTCCGGACGTTTTTGTTTACCGCTCGTGTTTGTCGTCCTTCATGACCCTCACCTACGCCCTCCTGCTCGCCGGCCTCTTTGCCCTCTTTTTCGTCCTGGAATTCCTGCTGCCTTCGGGCGGGATCTTGGGCGTGCTGGCGACGGTTTGTTTGATCAGTTCGATCACCCTGGCATTCACGCACAGCACCACCACCGGCCTGACCTTCATCGTGGGAGGGCTGGCGCTAACGCCGCTGCTGTTTGGATGGATGGTGCGTCTTTGGCCCAAGACCTTCATTGGACGCCGCATCTTGAACCTCGCGCCGGCGGAATCGGGCAGCCAAGCGAACCCGCCCATCTCGCCGCAAGCGGACAGCCTGGTCGGCCGGGTCGGGGTCGCCGTCACCGATATGCTTCCCAGTGGCCTGATCCGCATCGCCGATCGCCGCTACGACGCTGTCAGCCTGGGGGTCGCCATCGACCGCGGCACGGCGGTCGAGGTCTGCCGGGTCAGCGGCCGGATCATCCAAGTCCGTCCCACCGACCAGACTCCTGAAAATTCAACGGATAAAAGCCAGGACGCCGAAACACCCACCTTGGAAACTCCGGTAGAATCGCTCGGAATCGATGACTTTTCTGACCCTCTGGGTTGATCGACCGCTATCCTGCGGAGATGATCGGCAAGCTTTTGGCGACGCCTCCTTCCTCGACCTCGGCACTCCTGATGACCTTCGACCTGCTGCTCGCCCAAGATATCTCCTCCAGTGGCTTCTGGTTGATCATGGCTGCCATCGCGGTGGTCGCGGTGGTCTTGTTCTTAGGCCTCGTCTTCACCAGCTACTTTGGGCTCTGGATCCAGTCGGCATTGACCGGCGCCAACGTCGGCATCTTCGACCTGCTGGGGATGACCTTTCGCAAGGTGAACGCCCGCAAGATCGTCCGCGCCCGGATCATCTGCAAACAGGCGGGGCTCGATGATGTCGACCTGACCACCCGCAGCTTGGAAGCCCATCACTTGGCGGGCGGCAACGTGCAACAAGTCACGCGGGCCCTGGTTGCCGCCAAGAAGGCCAAGACGATCAGCTTGACCTTCCGCGAGGCGACGGCGATCGACCTGGCGGGCCGTGACGTGTTGGAATCGGTGCAGACGAGCGTCTATCCCAAAGTCATCGATTGCCCGCCGCGGGGAGGCACGAAATCGTCGCTCGACGCCGTCGCCAAAGACGGGATCCAATTGAAAGTCAAAGCACGGGTGACCGTCCGCGCCAACCTGCAACAACTGATCGGCGGGGCGACGGAGGAGACGATCATCGCCCGTGTCGGCGAAGGGATCGTCAGCGCGATCGGAAGTGCTGCCAACCATAAAGCGGTCCTCGAAAACCCGGACGTGATCAGTAAGGCGGTGCTTGCCAAGCGACTCGATTCCCAGACCGCCTTCGAGATTGTCTCGATCGATATCGCGGATATCGACGTCGGGGCAAACGTGGGAGCCCGCTTGCAGGCCGATCAGGCAGAAGCCGATACGCAAGTCGCCCGGGCCCGCGCCGAAAACAAACGGGCCTCGGCGGTCGCCGAAGAGCAAGAAATGTACGCCAGGATCGAAGAGAGCCGCGCGCAGTTGGTCGAAGCCCAAGCCGCGGTCCCGCAGGCCATGGCCGATGCCTTCCGCGGCGGGAAGCTCGATATCCTCGACTACTTCAAGCTGCAAAACGTCAGTGCCGACACCGAAATGCGGAAATCGCTCGCCGGCACCACCCGCAGCGCCTCGGACATGTACGACGAAAAGCAACAATTATGAGCGGTGATCTCGAAGAATTCCTCCGTCGGGCCGCGGAACGGCGTCGCGAACGCGCGGCACAACAACAGGCCCAACAGGAGGCCCAGCAACACCGCCGCAGCCCCCGTCCCGAATACACCGATCGTCAAGCCGAACGGGTCGCCCGCGCATGGGAAGCCCAGGCCATCGAGGATGAACCGATGATGGGGGAACCGATCAGCGATGAAGCAATCGTCCCCACCGCTCGCGAGGCCAGCGGGCAACCGCCAGCGACACCGGCGAACCCTTCTCCGCCGCTGAAATCGCCCTCGGCGCAAGGGGGACCGCCTCTCGCGGAGGCCTCCCCCGAAGAGTTGATGGAATGGATGCGCACCCCGGCAGGACTCAAACAGGCGATCCTGATCCGCGAAATCCTCGACCGCCCCACCCATCGCTGGGACTGAGCCGGCACCTCGGCCCCGCTTCCCTCTCCTCACCTGCCTCGGGTTGCGGTTCCGAGGGGAGGGCTGTCGAAGGCCCAACAGGAAGACCCTCCACCGTTAGTGTCCATATGCATCTAGCGGAGGGGTTCCGAAGACCCGACAGGAAGACACCCTCCCCCCTGGGAGGGTCGAGCGACAGCGAGGGGAGGGCTGTCGAACCCGCCGCGAAGGCTCCGCCTCGGCGAGATCAAGGCCGCTGCGAAGCCAACGCAACTTCCCTGTCTTTTTGGGCTGTCACGCTCCACGAAGATTTGCAACCGGCATTTACCGCCCCTCGGCGGAAGCTTTCCCCGCCAGCGCGCGCAAGCCCGCTTCGGGATCCGGCACCACCATCCGTACCTCGCCAGTACATCCCCCCCCGGCCTGGCAATTTCCGGAGGCGGCCAACAGTCGGCCTCCGGGGAGCCCCACAATCCCTAGCGCACAAGCGTACTCGTAGCGTCCCTGCAGCTGAAAATCCTCATCCGTCACGAGCAAGTTCGGCGGGCTACCGTAGCAACCAAACCACCAGCGCCCCTTCGCAAAGGCCGCGGCTTGAATCCCGAGCAACGTGTGCCCGCTGGCGATAACGTGCTTTGCTAGAAAGCGGAAGCGGCGATCGTATTCGTAGACATAGTTCTCCGGGACGCCGTCGGGCAGCCCCCCCACCACATAAAAATGGTCGCCCCGCACCCCGATACCGCCGGCCCCATGAAACACCTGTTGCGTTTCGTGCTTGCGGAGCAGGTCCAAGGTTCCGGCGTCGTAGACATAGACCCAAGAATCCGCGTTTCCCTCGGGATCATTGAACTTGCCAAGATTCACCGCGACGTAGAGCTCGCCATCGGCATAGCACAGGTCGCCATGATGATTGGGAACCGTGACTTCGCGGAGCCGCTCGCCGTCCCGATCGGTCTTTACCAGTCGGGTCGTAAAGGACCAGTAGATGGCGGCGTCATCGACGCAGACTCCCTGCAGGTGATGCGGATACGTCCCTTCGCAGCGGACCGCTTCCCCAAAGCTTTCGGTTTGCAACACCAGCAACCGCAGCGGAGCATCGGTATAGATCCGATCGATCCCCATCTCCAGGAATCGCTTCATCATCGCCGGATCGTTGACCGTCCAGGCCCCGACTTCCAGCCCCGCTTGCTGGACCCGCGCGATCTTCGCCGCGGTGATCCCGGCGTGATGGTAGACCAGCGATTCAAAACCATGCTGGCGGGCCATTCGCAAATCTTCGGCAAGGTCTGTCTCGGCGCCACGATCCCAAAAGACGGGGATCTCGGGGGCGAGCCGCTTGACTGCCGCCATGTAGGCAAGATTGCCGTCGTTGAATCCAACCCACGGTTGCGCCCCCATCTGTTCGATCAACGCCCAAGCTTGGGCAATGCAATCCATCTTTGGTTGCAAAGAAACACGAGTTCGGCGCTGCTGCATCACCATTTTCAGCACCTCTTTCAGCAACGGCAGCTGCCGCGGCGGACAGGTCTCTCGTGTCGCCTGGTGTTTTCGCCGAAAGCCGGTCGCCACATCGACTTGGGCCAACTCCGCGTAATTCGAATCGGCCACCGCCAGGTCACGATCTCCCACCCTTCCGGTCGTCGCATCGTGGATCACGACCAACTGCCCATCCTTGCTGCGAAACAGGTCGAGTTCGATCCAATCCGCTCCCACTTCGATCCCACTGCGAAACGCCGCCATCGTGTTTTCAGGAAAAGCCACCGAATTCCCGCGATGGGCGGTAACCCCATTGTGCAAGAATTCGGCCGCCTGCACGGTCGCCAGGCTGCTCGCACAAAGGACGCCGGCAACGAGTTGAAGAAGCGGTCGCATCGGCATCGGGAGCGGTCCTGTTCAGAGAAAACGTGAGGGCAGCGGACGACGGATCTCGCGGCCTTGGGAAGCCGTCCTTGCCCGGCGAAGGCGGCCTCGCCGGTGGGCAGCGTCGCCAGCCATCGCCAGAGACCCGCGGCGAGCAGACCCCGTGGCCTTGGCAGGGAAAACCGCCAATTTAATCGGTTGTGCCCCGTAATGCGCGTTGCAGGGGGCAAGTCACCGGATCGACCGGTTGCCCTTGCCGGTACGCTTCCAGCAAGCCGCGTGACTGCAGCGCGAGTTGCCGGCGCACTTCGCGACGCTTCCCTTTGATGCGAGCGATCTTCATTTCGTCATAAGCGGTCGTCTGGTGCCGCATCCAGGCGATCACCGCCGATTCGGCCCGCGACGGAAGCGGAATCCGCTGGGTCCGAGCCACCGTGCCGCTGCCGACAGGGGTGGCATGGGTGGTCACCGCCTCGGCAAGTCGTTCGGCGAACTCGGCATAGGGGGCCGCAAAATCGAGGAAGGTGACGACGGCCTGCCGAAACTCGTCGACGTATCGGGACTGTTCGCGAATGCGGCGTGCTGCGTCGGCTTGCCGCCGCTTCTGGTAGGCAGGAGTCGCCCGCTCGCCTGCCAGACCAGCCTGGGCCTGCTGGATCCGCGAGGCGGGCGCCCACACGCCCAGGGAAATCGTCCGCCGCCCCTTTTTTTTCTTCACCGTCCAGCTCGGCCCGCCCGCTTTGACGCGCCGCGTCAGCCCCGCATCACCCGGCGGCAGCAACTCCCAGCCCTCCGGAACCTCCAGCGTCTGCCCCTCATCAGTTCGCACGCTCCGCTCGCGGGGCCCTGGGCCGACGACCCTTGTTTGCTCCGGCATGTCTACCTCCTTGTCCACGGATGAGTCCACCCTCGGATCCCTTGATCGATCGGCCTTCCGAGCGAAGCGAGGCCCCTCCTCGTCGCCTAGAAACCAGCTGCCTGACAGATTCCCGCCAGGGCCACGACCGTTCGGACCGCCCCTAGTTTGAAACGTTTCGCTCGTTTTGACGAGAGCCGTCCGCCGCGGCGGAACATGCCTTGGACGGGGAGGTCGCGGGGTTCCCCATCCTCTTCGATTTCGGCGCGCTCTTGGCCCTCGGTTGCCTGGCAAGAATCGGCGATTTTTTTTCAGCCGCACCGCTGCTGCATTCCCCGCCGGCGCCCTGGACAAGCCGCCGATGGCAAGCTAATTTTTTGGGTTCAGCGAATTCCCCCGAGGCAGGCAACGATCTCCCGGGTGTTCGCTAGTGGATGGGGCCGTAGCTCAGCTGGGAGAGCGCTGCGTTCGCAATGCAGAGGTCGAGAGTTCGAATCTCTTCGGCTCCACTAAGGAAAACGCTGGTCAAAACGCTTTTCCTCTCTTTGGTCGAAACCCGCTTGTGACCATTTTGTGACCAAATCGCCGGACCGCCCGGACCACTCTAGTCCGAAGCTCCAGGTAGAGTTCAACCTTCGAACATCAACTCGAAGGAGGATCTCTAGTGCGTCGTCCCTTTTTCTGGAAAGAACGAAAAGCCTGGTTCATCCGGGTTCAGGACAGCGGTGGCAAACTGAAAACGGTCCGGCTTGGAAAGACCAGGGCAGAAGCTGACACCGAGTGGGCTCGGATGCAAAACGAGTCCGAGCGAGCTAGCCAGCTGGACGAAATGGCCGTTTCCGATCTGATCGCTCAATTCACCGAGTCACTTAGGCGACAGGTGGAACTGGGGCAACTCGAGCGGAGCACGCTCACGCGACGGCTCGACTACCTCGTTTCTTTCTGCAAATCGATCGACGAGAGCTTG
>CAYNVI010000031.1:0-17859 GCA_964400585.1 uncultured Pirellulaceae bacterium
TCGTTTCAAGACCTGGTGCACTTGATCGCCAACAGTCTTGCCTTCACCCATACCGTGGTCCCGAACCGCTGACCCCGAGGAACCGAGATGTCCTGGACGATTGACCGCCGCCGCTTCCTCCGCAGCGCCGCGGGTCCGCTGCTGCCCCTGCCATTTCTGAACCTGATGGAACGGACAGCATCGGGCGCGGCCGCCGATGCCCCGCCGGTGCGTTTCATGACGTTGTTCAAACCGAACGGCGTCCATCCGCCCAGCTGGAACATCAACGGCGGCAGCGAGTTTGACTTCCGCATGTCGCCGCTGATGAAGCCGTTTGCGCAACACAAAGAGGACTTGCTGATCCTCGATAACATGGGCGACTTCGGTTTCTCGTCCCATGCGAATTCGACACGGCGGTTTCTCAGCGGCCATCATCAGAACACCGGCGCGGCATCGGTCGACCAATTGATCGCCGATCAGATCGGTGATCAGACCGCGCATCGTTCGTTGGAACTGACGACCGAAGGGTTGTTCCCCAACCAGATCGGCTGCAGTTACATCTCTTACGACCGCCAGGGCGCCCCGATCCCGCGGGAGAGCGATCCGCAATTGGTCTTCGACCGGTTGTTTCGCAATCCCTTGGAACATCCGCAAAAGCGCAAGTCGATGCGGAGCTTGCTCGATCGCGTCGCCGAAGACGCGGCGTCGCTGGGACGTCGTGCGGGGCGGGAAGACCGACGGACGCTGGACCAATATTTGTCGGTCGTTCGCGAAACCGAAAAGCGGATCGATACGATCGCTGCGACGTCCGCCGACATTCCCAAGGCGACGATGGAACGGCCGTTGGCACCGGCCAACTTGAACGAGCAGGTCGAATCGATGATCGATCTGATCTCGCTGGCCCTGTGGACCGACTCGACCCGCTGCGTCACCTACATGCTGGGAAACAGCAACAGCCGGATGATCTTTGACTTCCTCGGGATCCAGCAGCAGCACCATTACCTGTCCCACTTCTTCCGAAACTTCTCGCGCGACAACCTGGATGCCCTGCTGCGGATCAGTCTCTGGCACATGGAGAAGTTCGACTATTTGTTGAATCGCATGAAATCCTACCGGGACCACCACGGGACGCTGCTAGACAACAGCATCGTCCTGTTCGGTTCGGGGATGGGGCACAGCGACAACCATACGGCGACGCGGATCCCGATCATCCTGGCGGGGCAAGGAGGCGGCCGCCTGAAGACGGGACGGTACATCCGGTTTGCCGAAAACCAGCAACTGGGGCGTCTGCACCTGGCGCTGCTGCAGAAGTTTGGCGTCCCGCAAGATTCGTTCGGGGAGGCGACGTTACCGCTTCCCGGGCTCGATGGGTCCTCCTTCGAACCGTACCGCGAGCGGCCGTTTGACAGCTGGGTGAGGCATGCCGACGGCAAGATCACGGTGCAAGGGCGACTGCGGTTGTCGGATAACCTGGACGAAGCGAGGGTCTTCTTTGTCGACGTCGCAGGCGGCCAAGCAGTCCGCGTGGAAGTCGCCTTCCGCGACTTCCATCATTTCAACCTTGCTTACCACTGTGGTACCCCGATCAAACTGACCGGCACGGGAACCGAACGGGACGGGCAACTGCTGATCACCAAGCTTCAAGACTTGGAATCGCTGTTCGGCAGATCGCCCGGTTCGCAAAACGGTTGAACTTCAAGAGCGTCCCGGAAGAACCAAGGCTTTTCTAGGCAAGCGGGCCCTGCCCTCGCCTGAGCTGATCAAAACGTGCCAAGCTGAACAAACGCGGGCCTTGGTGGTGGGGCGAGATCGTCACGCCGAGTGAGCGTCGGCTTCGCCCCCCTCCCTCCTGGTCCATCCACCGTCAGTTTTCTAGTTATGAATGGCGGCCGGCGCGGAAGGTAATTGACCGGCATCTTGCCGCAAATACTCGGGATAAAGGCGGCGCAGTTTGATCCGGGCATCTTCCATCGTGCACTGCCCGTTGATTTGGCTGTCGGTGGTGTTCGGCGATGTTTGCCAGGCGTTTACTTCCCCACCAAGCTTCTTGGCGGATTCGATGCGACGATCCACACACTGACGCTGAAGAACACTGAATTTTCATTCGCAATGTTCAACCAACTTGCGTGCTTGGGAGTGCAGTGGACTTTCAACCGATTGGTCAGCTCGCGAGCTAACGATGGTGCAAACGCCTCGTAGAACGATCCCGGCGAATGTGTGTTCAGCTTGTCCATAATCAAAACGATCTTTTCTGCGTCGCGGTAGAACTCCCGCAGGAAGTCTCGTAGCGCGTAGCGCCAGTGGACCGGGGCGCGGCGGTCGGTCACATGGACGCGTTGCCAGCTTCGCAGGGGTTAACAGAACATTACCAGATTGCAAGTTCCCAGTCGCGCGTACTCGCTACCGATGCGCAGTGGGGCACCTGGACGCATCGGTAGGGGATCACGAACTTCTCCGACAAACTGCTTGGACGCCTCGTCCATGCAAATCACTGGGAAACGCGGGCCGCACGGCCGAGCGTAAACGTCCAGCACGTCTTCCATTCGCCACACGCAATCAGCGTCGTGTTCTTTCGGCAGACACCATGACTGACGTCCGTTCCGCGGTGCTCAGAAGAACACCTCTTCTGGGGGCTTGCAGTGGCACATTGGGGGGTGCTATCTTCCCTGCTGTAACGTACGAGTAATCCCGTGCCTGTGTGTCTTTTGTCAGAAAAGGGAAGTCATGTCGCGTCCACTGAAGAGCCTCTTCCGTCGCTGCCACCGTTGGACCCAAGCCCCGCAAAGCCAAAATGGTCGCGACTGGCAATCCGGTCGAAAACGCCAAAACTTGCGGCGACGACTGGAGCATTTGGAGACTCGGCAATTACTCTCGGCGGATTATGGATTTGAGTTTTCAAGCAGCGCTTATGAGGCGCACGGGACAGAGCTGCTAACCAACAGTGCAATATACGGGGAGGTAGCCGCCGTTCTGGGGAGCTCTGGCGCATCACCCCCCCACCCAACGCTATCTCCAGCCGCAGCCAACACAGTCGGCAACCCAAACCGGATTTTCGTCGACGATGATGCGACAGGTTCGGGCGACGGTTCGAATTGGCTAAACGCCTTTTCAGATCTTCAGGATGCGCTGACGGCAGCTGAGACGTCTGCAGGAGCCGACGAGATCTGGATCGCCGAAGGAACGTATCGACCGACCACAAGTGGAATTCGATCGATCAGCTTCACGCTTCCCGATCAGGTGTCACTCATTGGCGGCTTTGCGGCCGATTTGACAGAGCCTGCATCACGCGACGTTGAGGCTTATCCGACGGTGCTAAGCGGGAACATCGGTTTGCCAGACCTGCGGTCCGACAACAGCTTTCATGTCGTGGAAGTCATCAACACAACCGCTTCAGTTGACGGCGTCACTATCAGAGACGGGTTTGCAAGTGGCGGCTCTCCTGCAACTCGCCGTGGAGCCGGGATCAACCTGGTGGGTGGTTCGCTCTCCGTCAACGAGTCGATCTTGACGAATAATACGGCGTTCTTTGTGGGAGGCGGAATTTTCGGCATCGGTGGAGGTGCTCTACACCTCGCGAGCAGCACCGTAGAACGTAACTTTTCCGCCGCGGCAGGCGGTGGAGTCTTGCTTAACAACACGGAACTGACCGCCACCGACTCGAGCTTTACGAACAACGTGGCTAATGGCGAAGGTGGTGCGATTTTCAATTTCCAAAGCGCTGTCAGCCTGCAGGATAGCCAGGTGACAGGCAATCGAAGTCGTTTTAACGATGGGGGAGGACTTGTCTCAAATCAAGGTACCAACGAGCTCGTTGGTACCGTCATTCAGGGCAATCGTGCGGTCGGCGTAGGAGGGGGCGTTCTGCTCAATCGTAGTGAACTGACCGCCACCGATTCGAGCTTTGAGAACAATACGGCCAATAATGATGGTGGCGGGATTTTCAATGTCAGCAGCACCGTCAGGTTAGATAACAGCCAGTTGGTTGCTAACGAAAGTCGTTCCGATGATGGCGGAGGACTGGCATCCGTGGGGGGTGTCAATTTGCTCGTCGGATCGAGGGTTCAGGCAAACCAGGCTCGTGACGCCGGTGGTGGACTATATGGTGTTTCTGGAGCAGAAATCCGCTTAATTGACAGCATCGTCTCCGGGAACGAAGCAGCGGCCGGCGGTGGCGTCTGGTCAAGTCCCGGTGGGAAACTGACAGTTGAAGACACGACTGTGTCGGATAACAATGCTACCGTTGACGGGGCCGGCGTCTTTGGCCGCGATAGTGCGGTGGTATTGACCGACTCGACGATCGAAGGAAACGAAGCTGATATTAATGGCGGCGGTGTCATGATCGTCGGTGGCACGTTAGGCATGACCAACACGCTCGTCTCCGGAAACTCTGCAAATAACAGAGGCGGCGGTAGGTTCATCGTCCAGGGGCCAACGGTCGATATTGCCGGTTCGACGATCGCGCAGAATTCTTCTCGCTCCGGCGGCGGCATTTTGACCGAGCAGAGCCGAACGACGATTTCGGGAAGCGCCGTTTCTCATAACACGAGCGAATTTGGCGGTGGTGTCTATAACAGGTCCGGCTTGCTCGAGCTAAGAGATGTGACCCTCTCGTCCAATACAGCAAAGTTAAATGGAGGGGGGCTCATCAACTTTAGCGGTCACGCGGAGATCGTGGACAGCGAAATCGTGGGTAACCGCGCATTGGGGCTGGACCCCCAGAACTATTCTTTCCTGGTCGGGCGAGGCGGCGCGATTGAGAATGTTGGTTTGAGCAGCCCTGCCTTGTTAACGCTCACGAATACCCTCGTCAAGGAAAACTTCGCGGCGAGTCAAGGCGGAGGAATCGACAACAACGGGCAGTTGGCGTCTTTGACCATTCACGGGGGGAAGATCATGCAGAACGAGGCAGGCTCACGCGGTGGTGGCATCGTCAATGAGGGATCCTTGAACGTTGATGGCGTGCACTTCGCCCACAATGTGGCGGGCACCAACGGGGGGGGCATTTACAACGACGGGGGAACCGTCATCGTGACCGCCAGCCGCTTTACAGGAAACAAGGCCGCCAAGAAGGTTGGACTGGGCACCGCTATTTACAATACTTTGGAGGGCGACCTCATAATTGATGACGCTACGGTGATCAGCCAGAACGGCGTTGCCCTGTTCGAAGAAGTCTGAGTCTTCGGTGGGGAACACCTCGTAGCTTCTCCGTTTTGTGGGAGAGTTAAGTCAGTCCATGAACCGTCGTTTCGGCTGAGTGATTCCTTGCCGCCGCGACGGTCGTGGGTCTGCTTTTGCGATCGGGCCACACCGACACCTGCCGGACAACAAGCCGAGTCTCCGTTGCAAACGCCGTGATCGCAGGCAAGGGCCTCCGTTTGGCAGCACGCTCGAACGAACAGCCGAGTGCCTTGCCATCGATGGCAAGGCCTTTGTCACGCAAGACGCCGGCGAACTGATCGAACCAATTGTGCATGGCGGTCAGAAATTCGCCGGTATCGAGCCGACTGAACCGGCATCGAGCCGACTGAAGACGCGGCCGCAGGGACCGTGGCTGGGCACGCCGTGCTCCAGCTTGACATGCTTGCGAAACCACTTAACCTTCGCTTTCGCCAATCTCTCGACATCGCACCGGCCGTTGGCTCCGCAGATCATGGCGGTCAGGGCCAAAAAGATCAGTTCGAGCAGATCAGGATTTGGGCCTCGATCGACTCTGGGGTCTGTCAGAATTACAAAATTCTCGGAAACGAGTGTCGCTCGTCCGTTCATCGCTTGGCACCTCCGTTCAGGAAATCGGCCGCCTACCCGCGAGCGGCTTGACTCAAGCGATGCTGTTGCAATCCTCAGCCCGAAACGCAATCAACGTGCGATGGCTCTGGCGGGAGCGGGAACCGAAAAAGGCTTCACCTGAGGAAAAACGTCGGGCACGACGGATCCTGCGAAGGCAAGACTTTCATCAGCCCGGACTCTTCGCTCGAAACGGCGAGCGGTCGACCGCGGCGTTGCGTTTGGCGGCGCGTTACTGCGGCGACGTATCGATCGGCAGGTTACGATCGGCGAGCGTATTGTCGAAATCGAGGATGGCAGCCGGGTCGTCGGCAACCATCTTGATCCGCGCCAAATTGGCTCGAGCCGACTTTTCCTCTTCGACCTGCTCGGTCACGAACCACTGCAGTTCGACCAGCGAAGCGAACGCGTGTTCTTCCATCGATCGCTGAAACAGCTGATCGATCCGCTTGGTGTTTTCTTGCTCCTGTTGCAGCGCCCATTCGAAGATTTCCACGATCGACGCGAAATCCTCTTTCGGCGGCTCGAGCGCCTGCAGGCGTACCGGCACGTCGCGATCGATCAGGAAATCGTAGATCTTCATCGCGTGAGTGTATTCCTCTTGGGCTTGGGCCCGCAGCCAAGTCGCGCACCCGCTGAGTTCCTGCCGCGAACACCAGGCGCTCATCGCCAGGTAGGAGTACCAGGACGCCAGCTCCGAAGCGATTTGTCCATTTAGGGCGTCGGTCAGTTGTTCGCGTGCCATGCAGTCGTTCTCCTGCGCGGAAGGGTGGAATCGGAAGACTCGCCGGCCAGTCCGCGTCGCCATCTTCGGCCCCCGGGGCCTGTGGGTGTCGATGCGGATCGTCGGTCGAGCAACGGTTTCCACGATAGCAGGTGGAAATCCGCCACGACAAGTGGCCGGCCTCGATCGACCCCGGCTGGACGCTGCTGGGGATCCGCCGCCGCGGGGAGGCAGACGGTCGCTGTTGAGTTCGGGAACGCGGCGGAACGCGGCGTCGCGCTGGCTCGGCCTCCCTGCCCGTTTTGCTCAGGCATGCCCGATCTGCTCAGGCCTGCGCCAAGGCAAACCGCCAGGCCACGCCGACGATGCCCAGGGCGGCGAGTCCTGCCGCCCACTGGACACTCGAGCGGGCCAGCCAATGATGCGGCAATCGCGCCCCAATCCAACCGAATACCAAACCCGCCAGGAATCCCGTCAGGTGCGCCAGCACATCGGTCCGTTCCCCGCCGACGCCCGTCAAAGCAAACAAAACGACGCCCGCGATCAGCGGACTCCAGCGCCGCAACAACGTTTCGGTCGCGGTCCGCCGCGGCCGCAGCGCATGGGACACCAAGATCGCCAACGCCGCAAAGACCGCGGTCGATGCGCCCAGCGAACGATGGTCGGGAGACTGCAAGGCGGCGTTCACGCCATTGCCCAAGGCTCCTGCCACGACGATCACCAGCCAAGCGACGCCTCCTCCCAGCGCCCTGCCGGCCAGCAAGCCGAACAAGGCTCCAAACAGCACGTTCGAAATGACATGGGCAGCATCGACGTGCAGCGTCAAGGCCGTGACGATCCGCCACCATTGCCCCGCCATCACCGCGCCCGCTTCCATTTGGGCGATCACCCGCCATTGGCCCGCCCGAGCGCCGCCGGTGATCAACGCGAACAACAAGATTGTCGCGGCGTAGACGATCGCCGCCGGCCAGGCGCCCCCGTAGCGAGGAACCAGGGGTTCGCGGGTCGTCGGCTGGGGCGGATTCTCCCGCCGAAATTTTTCCAATTCTTCGCGGGCGCGAGGCACGTCGGCCGGCTCGACTAAGACCGCCCACCGGTGACCTTGCCGCTGGACCACCGCAGCGATCCCCACCGCCACCAGAACCAAGTGCGATTCGTTGCAGGCAGCTTTCCGGTCGCTTTGAAAAACGGTTTCCAATTCAGCGGACGGCATGGGCGAGCACGCTCAGAGGATATTCCACGGAGGCGGACCGAGGTCGCTGCCAGGGCAGCGAGGAGGAGGAACCGGGTAGCGTTTTCGCGGTGCGCTGCGCGACCGCCGGCTATTGTCCGTTTGGGGCCAAAGGCCGTGTGACCAACCTCGGAGAGGTTGCAGAGATTAGCCGTCGGTCGCGCAGCGCACCGACGGTTGGACGCTTGTTTGCAGTGTTTATTTGGGGCTAGCTTTGGGTTCTTCGGGCGCCCTCCCCTCGCTGACGCTCGACCCTCCCGGGAGGGAGGGTGTCTTGGTTTTGGGGTCCGCAGGCAGCCCGCCACTTGCCAACGCGGTGCGCTTCAGCGACGCGGGGCAAGCCCCCAAAGATGGCGCCGCGTAAGCAGCGCGTGCGGGTGTCGTTTTGTTTGAAAAGTAGCAGCCCGACTAGGACTCGAACCTAGAATAACGGAACCAGAATCCGTCGTGTTGCCATTACACCATCGGGCTCGCTGGGGCGGGGCCCTCGTCGTTTCTCGAGGGACCCGGCCGCGGTTTCTCAAAATTAGGATCCCGGGCGATCTTGGTCAAGCGGTCTGCCGGGCGGGAAAATCGGGGTCGTCCCGAAATCCCGCGCGGCGATCGCCCGGAAGGCTGCTTAGGTGTTGATCAGTTCGCTGACGTAGACCTTGAGCGTGTGATAGGGGAGTTCGACCATCCGCGTACTGGGCGGCAGGGGGCCGTCCAGATCGGGATAGATGTCCTCGGGGGAAGCGGCCGCCGTATCGACGAACAGGTTCCAGGTCATCCCGCGACCGACGTCAGGGAGGTGAAAGTCCCTGGCCTGGCCGGTCGAATTGAACATCATCAGCACGTCGCGGCCCAGCCCCTGCGGATCGTCGGCCCGTAAAGGGGCGGCCAAGTAGGCGACCATCGCCAATTCGTGTTGCCCCCAGTCGAGGGCGTCGCCGGAGGGCGAGTACCAGGAGACGTCGGGGATCAAACGGCCTTCGGTCGGCTGACCGGTCAGGAAGCTTTGCCGGCGGACGGTTGGCTGATTCCGCCGGAAATGGATCAGCTCGCGAGTGAACCGCAACATCTCCGCGTGACGGTCGGCAAACCGCCAATCGAGCCAACTTATGTCGTTGTCTTGGCAGTAGGCGTTGTTGTTGCCCCGCTGGGTCCGCCGCATCTCGTCGCCGCTGACCAGCATCGGGACGCCTTGGCTGAGCATCAGCGTAGCCATCATGTTCTTCAGCTGCCGGCTGCGGACTTCGCGGATCGCTTTTTTCCGCGTGGGGCCTTCGACGCCGTAATTGTCGCTGCAGTTGTTGTTGTCGCCATCGCGGTTTTCCTCACCGTTGATCAGGTTGTGTTTCTCCTTGTAGGAGACCAGGTCGTTCAGGGTGAAACCGTCGTGGCTGGTGATGAAGTTGATGCTGCAGGCAGGGGCACGACCGCTGTGTTCGTAGAGGTCGCTGCTGCCGGCCAGGCGGGTGGCGAGGGCGCCCAGCGTCCCCGAATCGCCTCGCCAGAAGCGCCGGACATCGTCACGGTAGCGACCGTTCCACTCGGCCCAGCGGCTGCCACCGCCGAACGAGCCGACCTGGTAGGCGCCGGCTGCATCCCAGGCTTCGGCGATGATCTTGGTGTCCGCCAGCATCGGGTCTTCGGCGATCAGCTCGACCATCGGCGGGTTGGGGACCAGATTGCCAGCCCGGTCGCGGCTGAGGATGCTGGCCAGGTCGAAGCGGAAGCCGTCGACGTGGTAGTTATGGACCCAGTGGCGGAGGCAATGGAAGATCATCTCCCGGACGACCGGATGGTTTCCGTTGACGGTGTTGCCGCAGCCGCTGTAGTTGGCGTAGTGCTGGCCGCCGTTTTCCAGGATGTAGTAGACGCGGTTTTCGAGCCCTTTGAAGGAGAGCGTGGGGCCGTGCTCGTTCCCTTCGCAGGTGTGGTTGAAAACGACGTCTAGGATCACTTCGATCCCGGCGGCATGGAGCGCCTTGACCATCTCTTTGAATTCGCGGACCTGCCCCCCCGGTTTCCGACTGTGGGCGTAGCCGCGATGCGGCGAGAAAAACGCCATCGAATCGTAGCCCCAGTAGTTCGGCCGGGCAGGCTTGTTGCCCAAGGGGTCGAGGATGGGGAATTCATGGATCGGCATCAGTTCGACGGCGGTGACACCCAGCGACTGCAGGTAGGGGATCTTTTCGATCACCCCCAGGTAGCTGCCGTTGGCGTTGACCTTCGCGGTCCGACTTTTGGTGAAGCCGCGGACATGCATTTCATAGATCACCGATTCATCGAGCGGGCGGCGGACGTGGCGGTCCCCTTCCCAGTCAAACTCGTCGTCGATCACAACGCATTTGGGGGGGCGAATCACCCCATCGTCACTCTTCTGGAACGTCCCGGCCAGGGCGTGGGCGTAGGGATCGATCAGCCGCGCCGAGGAATCGAACCGGTGGCCATGTTCCGGATCCCAAGGGCCGCTCGCCTGCAGGTGATAGAGTTGTCCTGGGCCGACCCCCGGCACTTTCATGCTCCAGACGTCGCCCCAGCGATCGGTGTCGCGGTCGAATTCGATGATCTCGGCCGGTTCGCGGTCGCTGACCCGGTTGTAAAGCAACAGACGCATCGCGGTGGCCGAGCGGCTGAACACCGAAAATTGCACTGCCTGCTCCTGTAACATCGGCCCGTAGGGGGCTTGATAAGCAAATTGCAATTCGGGATGCGGTTGGCGCATAAGCATATATTCAGGTCCTTCTTTCGCTTGCAGGGTCGTCGTCGATCCGAACGTCAGGCAGCCCCGTGGCACCGCGGATCGTCCCCGATCACGGCAGCCTGACGAGCAACCCTACCCGCGCCCTACCTACCAGTCGGTTTTCGGGACCCGGTTTGTGACCAAATCCGGACCCTTGCGTGCATAAGAAACCGAATGGCCAAAGCCTGCGAAAGAGATCCCCCTTTTCGAACAACGAAGATTTACCAGTTAGCCTTCCTCTGCGGCGGCGAACCGGCTTGTAACCGGCCGCCAGCAGCCTGCCGGGGAAGCCGCAAGGGTTCCCCAGTTTGACAGCTTAGCATAGCGTTTCCCAAGGGGACGCGCGTTCCCCCACCAAGAAATCGCGCGGTTTTCGTGCCAAGGCGGGGAGAGCCCCCGCTAACCCTGTGCCAAGGATTTGCCGGGGGACGTAGGGCGACGCTGTGCAGGGCCATTGGTGTCTGCACGCGCCAGACTGAGGAGAGACACTTTCGCTCTGGGAGCGTGTCGCAGGATGGAGGGTGGCGCAGGATGCAGGCTGGGGGTTGGGAGGGTAATCGTGGTGCTGGCCCTCCCCTCGCTGAGGCTCGACCCTCCCAGGGGGGAGGGTGTCGCAAGCTGGGGACAAAATTGGGCGGCTTGCACCCCGCTGCTCGGCACCGCTTGGGGATGGCATAATGTCGGCCCGGATCCGCTCCGCGTGGCGACGGCGAGCCCGCCTCGTCGCCCCCCGCTCCCGCTCCCCCGCTTTTCCTGTTTGGCAATCCATGGCCGCCACCTACAAAGACGCCGGAGTCGATCTCGACCTCTATGCGCAATCGATGGGCCGTCTCCCCGCTCTGATGCACCGCACGTTCAGCCCCCGCGTGATCAGTCGCGATGGCGGGTTCGCCGGGTTGTTTCGTCTCGACTTCGAAAGTGGGCTGTTCGCCCGAAATTACCGCTCGCCGGTGCTGGTCAGCGGAACCGATGGGGTAGGGACCAAATTGAAAGTCGCGCAGCTGACCGGTCAGCATGCGACGGTCGGAATCGACTTGGTGGCGATGTGTGTCAACGACCTGCTGTGCACCGGCGCCGAGCCGCTCTTCTTTCTCGATTACGTAGCGATGGGCCGCGATGATCCGGACCGCTTGGAGCAGATCGTCAAGGGGATCAGTGATGGCTGCGTCCGCGCCGACAGTGCCTTGTTGGGGGGCGAGACGGCGATCATGCCCGATATGTACGCGGCGGAAGATTACGACCTGGCGGGCTTTTCCGTCGGCGTCGTCGAGCGGGCGCGGCTGATCGATGGGGCCGCGATCCAGGCGGGAGACACCATTCTGGGGATCGGCAGCAGCGGAATCCATTCCAACGGGTTCAGCCTGGTCCGCAAGATCATCCGCGACGCCGGCTTGGGCTTCGCAGAACGCCCCCAGGAACTGGGCGGCGAAACGATCGCCGAAGCGTTGCTCCGGCCGACCGAGATCTACGTCGCCGCGGTCCGCGCGATCCAGGCCCATTACCGCGTCAAGCAGGTGCTCCATGGCATCGCCCATATCACCGGCGGCGGCTTAAGCGAAAACCTGGCGCGGATTCTGCCGCCGGGCGTCGACGCCCAGATCGATCCGGCCGCCTGGGAGGTGCCCGCGATCTTCCGCTGGCTGCAGGATCTGGGGCAGGTCGAAGACGCCGAAATGGAACGGGTCTTCAACATGGGGATCGGGCTGGTCCTGGTCGTCAGCCCCTATTACGCCAGTACGGTGGCCGAAAAAGTGGCATCGGCCGGCTTTCCGTGCGCGACGATCGGGGAGATCGCCGAGGGGCAAGGAAACGTCCGTTATCGCGGCGGCTGAAGCGTTCCTTAGCATCGGTCGGGAAATAACTGACGATTTTTTTGTGCCCCTCACCTGTTTCCTCTCCCCCGTGATCCGCTGCGCGGCGGGGGAGAGGAGACAGCGGACAGTTATTTCCCGACTGTTCCTTAGTGGGCCGCAGCCTGGCCGCGGGGCGCGTCTCGCATCGCGATCGAGGTCGCGTCCTCGGCGTCCAGCGAGGGGCCGGCCATGGCCAAGGCGTCCAAGACTTGCTGCTGCGAAATCAGGTCGCGCAGCACGATCGGACGACGGGGCGGGCTGCCGGGGTAGATCGCCAGGACCGGAATCGCATTGCTTTGCAGTTCGTTCAGTTTTTGTTTGATCGCTTCGTCGCGATCGGTCCAGTCGGCCAGCATCACCACCGCGTCGAGTTCCTCGACCATCTCGGCGGTCGCGGCGGTGTTGATGGCGATCACGTAGTTGGCGTGGCAGTTGAGACACCATTTGGCGGTGAAATCGATCAGCACCGTTTTCCCCTCGGCCTGCAAAGCCTCCAAGCGGGCTTCGCTGTACGGTTCCCAGGCAAGGTGTTCGCTGTGTTCGCGGAAGGGCGTCGGGTTGAAGGCCAGGAAGCTGATCACCGCCGCGGCCCCGATCCCCGAGGACCACGCCGTCAGCCGCTTGGGCCACGATTCCCAGTGCGGGACGCGGCCGATCAACCAGCAACCAAACCACACGCCGATCAAACTGATGAAGACGGCAAGCTTGTCGGCATCATTGAACGTGGCGAAGAAGAAGGCGACGGTACCGAGCAGGATGAAGGCGAGGAATTGCTTCAACGTCTCCATCCAGTTGCCCGGCTTCGGCATCCAAGCGACCAGCCGCGGGTTGACCGCGATCGCCAGGAACGGCAAGGCCATCCCCAGGCCCATGGCGGTGAAGACGGCAAAGATGACGACCGGCGGCTCGCCCAGCATCAACCCCAACACCACGCCCAGCAAAGGGCCGCTGCAGGGGGTGGCCAACAGCGTCGTGAACACCCCTTTCGAGAAGGAGCCGAGGGCGCCTTCCCGGTGCTGGAGCTCCTGGGAAACATCGCCCGAGGCGAAGCCCGGAACCGGGAGCTCCCACACGCCCAGAAAACTGAGGGCAAAGGCGAACACGAGGATCGCCATCGCAAACCGGAAACCGAAGAAGGTGAACTGCTGGCCCCAACTAAACGACAGCAAGGCGACGGCGGCGGCCAGCAACCAAAAGATGGACATCACGCCGAGCGAATACCAGAGGTTGGTCGCCAGCACTTCCTTGCGATCTTGTCCCGCCTGATTGACGAAGGCCATCACCTTCAGTCCCAACACGGGCAATACGCACGGCATCAGGTTGAGGATCAGCCCCGCCCCGAGAGCCATCACGATCACCAGGGCCAGCGGATACTCGGTCTCCGCATCGGCGCCGAAGGTAACCGGCTCGACCGCCGCGGCCGGCGTCGCGGCGGCCAGCCAGTCGACCGTGGCAGCGGCGTCGAGCGCTGTTGCCCGCGGGGCAGCCTCGACATCCAGCGGGACCGCCTCGGAGGCGGCTGCGGTGCCGACTTGCAGGACGCCGGAGAACTGCAAGGCCCGCGGCATCAAGCAGCTCGAATCGGTGCATGCCTGGTAGCCGACCAAGCCTTCGATCGGGTAGCCCCCCGGCGGCGTCTGTTTCGGGACGCGGAGAGGAATCGTCCAGGTCACCTTTCCTTCGTGGTACCGCTGCTCCATCCCCGCGATCGCTTCGCCGGTGATCGGCTTGTCCGAGGGTTCCGGGGGTGAGGCCTCCAGCGGACCTTTCCGCGTCAGCACGAAATTGGTGGCAAAGTTCCGGTCGTCGGTCGCGGCGACGTAAACGTGATACCCCTGGTCAGGCGTGGCGGTGATCTCCAGTTGCGCCACCTCCCCGGGGGCCACCTGTGGCGGGACCAGCCGTAGTTTCCACTCCACGGCAGAGCCTTCATCCCGGAAGCGGGGAGTCGGTTTGTCTGCCTGGTAGGTCCCTTTGAAGGTGACCGGAATCTCTTCGGAAAAGGGAACGCAGGAGCCACTCGGCTGACAGGTCAAACCTTCCAGTTCGACTTTTAGTTCCAGCGTCTCCGGTTCGGTCCCGGCGGCAAACCGCAGCGGCGCGGTCCAAACCACGGTGCCTTCGTGCTCCTCCACCGTCACGCCTGGCCACTGTTCGGAGACGCTGCGGAGCGGGTCTTTGTCGGGCGTGAAGGGACCGGCGAGTTGCGCGCCCTCCCCGCTTAAATCAATTGCTGTTTTGAGGGGGCCGCCGGCCGCTTGCGTGACCGAGTAGACGTGCCACATCGGTTCGAGCTTGGCGGTGATCTGAAGCCGCCCGCTACGTCCCTCGGCCGCGGCCCGGAACTGGGCCGCAAACGCGATCGGATCTTTGGTCTCCGAGGCGGAGGGGAACTGGGGCGCGGCAAAGAGCCCCTCGCTTTGAAACGCAGCGGCTGGTGCCTGCGCCCAAAGCGACGGGGCGACGCCCGCGATGGCGGCCAAGCAACAGGCTGCGAGAAGCCCTCGCGTTCCATGGAAAAGTAGCTGCTGCCGAAACGAAATCATCGATCCGGTCCTCCGATAAGGCTAAAACGAGGCTGCCCAGAGGGACCTGGGCAATGGTGGGCTGTGTCGGCAAAGTCGTCTGCCCTCACGCTAACCCCTGGCCCGCCAGCGGGCGAGGGAACAAATGGTGCCGCGCGGCGGCCGTCTCGGCGCTGTTTGGCAAACGCCCTGGGCATCCGGCTGGGCCCCTAATCTTATTCAATGCCAAAACTTCTTGCTAGGCAACGACTTAAGTGGGCGATTCTGGCCTCGATGGCGGCCGCCGATGCCGAAAATTCCCGCCGCTGCGTGGTGTGCCAGATCGCCCAATGCGTCAGCGAAAAAAAAGGTCCGGTCGCCGCCAAAAATTGCGCCAAGTCAATCTCCCGCTCGGACAATGGTCGTTCCGCCTGGTAGCCCGCCAAAGCTGCTTCGAGCAGCCGCTCGATTGCGGGCCCGTGGTCGCGCGCGGGCCGCTGATCGCGCGCGGGTCCCTGATCGCTCGCGTCCGCCGGTGCCAGAGGCCCCTTCTCCTGGCGGGGGGGCGCCCCGGAAGACACCGCCGGCTTGGCCCCGTCATAGAAACTACTCAGGAAACGTGCTAGATCGACTGCGGGGGCGTCGATGCGCAAGGCGTCGAAGTCGATCAGGCCGCTGACCGCTTGTCGCTGGAACAAGACATGTTCGCGGTGGACATCGCGGAGGACGGGTTGTTGCGGGTAGGGGACTTGCCGCCGAGCTTCGAGCCCCGCCCGGATCCAACCGCCCCGTTCTTGCCAGATCGTTTTCAGTTGCCGCTCGACCGCCGGCAGCCATCGCGGGATCGTCTCGGCAGCAGCAAAGTCGAGCCCCGACTGGTTTGCCGCCTGCTGATAACAAAGCGGAAGATCCAGCCAGCCCGCCATCTCCGCCAGCGTCTCGGTACGGACCCGCAGCGTTGGGGAGGGACGTTGCTCCACGGAGTGGTCGGCGAGCGATTCGTGGAAGGAGGCGATCGCCCGACTGCCGGCGCGGACCGCGGCGGTCGCCGCCAGGAAGGGATCATGCGGCTGCCAGGCCCGCCCGGGGAGCCAGGGGGCACACTCCCAATGGCGTCCCGCATGGGTCACCAGCGTCTTTCCGGAAGGGGTCGCTTGCGGCGCGGCCAGCAAGCGGCAGCCATTGCGGAAGGCGGCACGCAGCGATTGATGGATCCAAGCGATCCTTGATCGGCTGGTCCCCGCGGGCCAGCCCCGCAGGGCGACTTCCCCTTCCGGCAGGCGGCAGCGATAGACGACGGCGCCGCTGAATCCCGTGGCGATGCGTTCGGCGGCGAGGAAGCGGACATCGCCGAACCAGGCGGGGGCGAGTTGCTGCGGCAGCGTGGGAGCGTTCATGGGACAGCCAGGGGTCGCGCGTCGCTTCATCGAAACAGCCGCCAGACTGGCGGGGCCGAGTTTCCTTGCCGGCCGGAGGCACTTCGTTCAAGGAAGCGTTTCGTCCGCATCGGGGGACGCATCCGTCGTTTGCAGCAGCGGCAGGTCATCGAGCAAAGCGCGCCAACGGTCGGGCAAACCGGTCAGGCTCAACTGACGGTGGGAGGCTTCGGGTGCGAGCCGGAGTTCGATCCACAAGGCTTCGCTGGGGAGAGCGGCGGCGAGCCGGTCGGCCCATTCGATCACCGTGATCGCCTCTTCTTCGAACATTTCGTCGACTCCCAATTCCCAAAACTCGTCCTCATCGGCCAACCGGTAGGCGTCCAGATGGTAGAGCACTCGCGCTGCCTGGTAGCGATGCACCAGCGTAAACGTGGGGCTGGTAATCTCGCTGTCGGCGACGCCCGCCGCGGTGGCAAGCCCCCGCACAAACCGGGTTTTCCCAGCGCCCAGCGTTCCCACCAAACCGATCACCGCCTGCCGCGGCAGCGCGTCGAGCAGCTCGGCGGCCAGCCGGTCGGTGTCGGTCAATGAGGTCAACGTCGCCGTGGCAAGCAGGCGATGTTGGGGAGCAAATAGCTTCACCTTGCGGGCTTTCCTTCAGGGGAGCGGCTGCGGCGTGAGGCTGGGCTGATGAAAACTTTCCATCGTACAAACCGTCGGTGCGCTCCGCGACCGAGGGCATCTCTCTCCAGCCCCTGCGGGCTTTACCGTCCATCCACCGCACCGCCCGCCCCCGCCGGGCTCGCACAAATCCGCCTCCGTCCTTGGATTCGCACGATTCGTGGTCGCCCCCCCTTTAATCCGCCTCCGCCATGGGATTCGTGCGATTCGTGGTTGTCCCCCCTAATCCGCCTCCGTCGTGGAATTCGTGCGATTCGTGGTTGTCCCCCGCGCCCCGGACCACAACTTCGTCGGCCGGTTGGGGCCCAACGCCCACAGATGCTGACGTTGCCGATCGAAATGGAGCAACGTCGTACTGGTCTCCCCCACGGCCAGCGTCCCCATCGACCGTCCACTTTCCACATCCCAAAACCGCAGGGGCCCTTCTCGCCCCGAGCTGATCAAGGTCTGATCGTTTTCGATGAACCACACATCGCCGATTTCGCCGCGATGCCCGCGGAGGAGTCCGATTCGCTGGAGATCCGACACTCGCAAGATTTCAATCGAGCCATCCAAATGCCCCACGGCCAGCCGGGTTCCGTCGGCGGAGTACCGGGCTCGACAGATCCGGCTCAGCCGCCTGAGGTAGGTCGCCAGCCGCCGAAAGCTCTCCCGCTCCAACCAAACCAAACCGTGGGCACTGACGACCAGCCAACCCTCGCCGTCGGGCGCGGGCAGGATGGCCCGCGCGTCGTCCTCCGGAATCATTTGCTCCTCTCGCAATTTCCCGGTAGGCAGTTCGTACCGCCGAAGCCGATCATTAAACAGAACCAATAGCTGCCGCCCGGCGTCGACAAACCACAAGTCTCGACACGGTTTTTCCGGAACTCCGGTGGCGAACCGATACCGTTCGCTGCCATCGAGTGCCCCGACCACGACCAGTTCCCCCGGGGCAGCCACCGCCACCGGCTCGCCATCTTCGCTGACGGCCAGCTCGCAATAGGTGTCGGGGGGAAC
>CAYNVI010000032.1:0-17743 GCA_964400585.1 uncultured Pirellulaceae bacterium
CGCCGGTGTCGAGCTTGTCGTTCTTCTTCCCTTCCAGCCGGGCCGAGACCTTGCCCTTGACCCGGATCACCGATTCGGCCGCCACCCGCCCCGCCGCATCGACCAACGCTTCGCCCGCTTCGGGACCCACGACCACCTGGGTCAAACCAAAGCGGTCGCGGAGGTCGATGAAGACCGCCCCGCCGTGATCGCGTTTGCTCTCCACCCAGCCACAAAGGGTGACGTGCTCGTCGAGATGGTCGCTGCGAAGCTCTCCGCAGGTGTGTGTGCGTAACAAGGGGTGAGTCCGTCAAAAAAGGGAGGGGAAACCGGGATGGCGAGTATTGTAACGCGGTCGCGGCAAGCGCAAACCGACGTCGGCGGCCCCGTCGCCAGGGGCTGCGCGGTTTGCCCGACCGGGCGGCTTTGCGCGATCGAGGGAACCGCCGGGAGGCCGACCGCGATCCGGACTAATTGCGCACGAAACGGACTGCGCCGATTGCAAGCGACCTTGCGCGGCAACTATACTTCGCCCAAACTGCCGAATAGCGGGGCGGATTTGATCCCTGAAGATTGCCGGGGATCCCTCGCGCCGGCGTTGCGGCGAGCAGCCTCGGACCGGTGACGGCCCCGGCCCGTCCGCCTACCCCATTCCCACCCCGCGTGCTCCGCTCGAGCCGTGGCCCTTCTCGAACGACTCGACGGAGATCTCCGATGGCCCCCGAATTTGCTCGCGGCAAGCTGATGCTTGCCAGCTTCCTCACCCTCGTCGCGGCAGGCGCTGGCTTCGCCGCCCGAACCAACGCCAGCGGGGCCTGGGAAAGCCAGTTTGGTATCCGCGGCGATCAGTTCGGGTTGATCCTGGGAGCCGGCTTCCTCGGTTTCGGCATGGTGATCTTCTTCGGTGGGATCCTGGTCGAAGCGATCGGCTACAAGAAATTGTTGGTCGTCGCCTTCACCCTCCACTTGATCAGCGCGGCGATGCTGTTCACCGCCGACCCGATCTTCCAATTCCTCCGCGACGGGGACGTTGAAAACGGCACCGACACGGCGACCCGCGGCGTCTTTTGGGTCCTCTGGTTCAGTGCCGTGATCTTCTCGATCTGCCAAGGCCTGTACGAAGCGATCATCAATCCGCTGATCGCCCAGTTGTATCCGGAAAACAAGACCCACTACTTGAACATCCTGCACGCGGGCTGGCCGGCCGGGATGATCGTGGGCGGGCTGTTCGGGGCGGCTTTCATGGGCGGGGATCCCTGGGTGGTGGCCATCCCCTGGGAATTCGCCCTTTCGGTGTTTGTCGTGTTCGTCATCTGGTACGGCGTGTTGGCCCTGCCCGAGAAGCTCCCCAGCACGGTCGGCGAGGCAAGTACGCAGGGTTTCTTCAAGGTCTTCGCCTGCTTTGCGTCGATTCCCTTTTTGGTGCTGATCGTGCTGCATGCGTTGATCGGCTACATGGAGCTCGGCGTCGACTCGTGGATCACGAAGTTGATGGAGAATTTTCTCCCCAACGCGATCATCGTCCTCGTCTATACCTCGGCCCTGATGTTCATCCTGCGGTTTTTTGCCGGCCCGATCGTCCACCGCATCAACCCGATCGGCCTGCTGTTGGTCAGCGCGGTGATCGCCTGCTTGGGCCTGCTGTGGCTGGGCCAGGATATCGAGAGTGTCGCGATGGTGTTCGTCGCCGCCACCTTCTACAGCCTCGGCAAGGCCTTCCTCTGGCCGACGATGCTGGGCGTCGCCGGCGAGCAGTATCCGAAGAGCGGGGCTGTCGCGATGGGCGCTTTAGGGGCGGCCGGCATGCTGACCGTGGGGCTGGTCGCCGGGCCGCGGATCGGTGCCCAACAGGGAGAAGCGATGAGCAACATCCTGCAGCAACGCGATCAGGAAACCTACGAACGTTACACCGCCGCTGAGCCCATCACCAGCTGGGGCTACGAGTACCGCCCTGTCGAAGCCGAAAAATTGGGGGCCGTGAAAACCGTCGAGGTCGAGGACGGAGAAGTCGTCGGCAACCTGGAGAACATCAAAAACGCCGACCTACTGTCGCCCGAGGAAAAGGAAACCCTGCTGAGTCACGCCGACGAGGACATCCCCGTGGTGCAGGCAGCCAACCTGGCCGGCAGCCGCAGCGCCCTGATCCGCACCGCCCGCGTGCCCGCGATCCTGGCCTTCGGATTCCTCGGTCTGCTGATCTACTTCTGGAGCAAAGGGGGATACAAGCCTGTGGAAGAAGAGCCGCCAGGGACGGAGCACGAAGAAGCCCCGGGGATGGGCGAGCCGGCTCCTTCGGAGTACTAGGGCCTGCGTAATCACGGGAAAACCGCGGGAAGCGCGGTCGCCAACCGCCGCCGTTCCGGCTTTAGCTTCTCTGCGACCCCACGAATGGTGGGGCAGCGGGAAGGAGGGAGCGGCCGAAGGGGCGGGAGACGTCCCGTTCCCGCAGGCCGCCGGGGCAATGCTGGGACGACGCGGCCCCGGCGGTTACAATGATCCCCGGTCGGCGGTGCCCGCCGCGCCCGGCATCCGAGACGCCCGTCGACTCCAACGACCGACTTCCTGCCGATCACCATCCCACCTGCTTTTGTTTCGAGAGGTTCCTATGCGAGCTGCGTTTGTTTCCACGGCCTTCCTTTTCATGGCTGCCTGCACCGGTATCGTCCAGGCGAAAGAGGCGGCCGACCACGCCCTCGACCATGAGGTCGAAACGATCGAAGGGGATTCGGTCGACCTGACGTCCTACCGCGGAAAGGTCGTGCTGGTCGTCAATGTCGCCAGCCGCTGTGGCCTGACCCCGCAGTATGCTGGGCTGCAGGACCTGTACGAAAAGTACCAGGACGACGGCTTGGTGATCCTCGGTTTCCCCTGCAACCAGTTTGCCGGACAGGAACCGGGATCGAACCGCGAAATCCTTGAATTCTGCACGACGAAGTACGACGTTAGCTTCCCGATGTTCTCGAAGGTCGACGTCAACGGGGAAAACGCCGCTCCCCTCTACAAATACCTCACCCGTCAGGACGTCAAGCCGGCCGGCTCAGGCGACATCAGCTGGAACTTCGAGAAGTTCTTGATCGATCGCCAGGGCAAGCTGGTCCATCGCTTCTCGCCCCGCACCAAGCCCACCGATGCGGAAGTGGTCGGAGCGATCGAAGCGACGTTAAAGAAATAAGGCTTCCGCAAAGCCCCGCGGCTGGCCGCGGCCTCGCTTCCGGCGGGGCTCGCGGCCGGGATGCGCCCCGTGCTACTTAATTTGGCTCAGAGATTCTTGTTAGCGGAGCGGCATTCCCCGCGCGCTCGCTACCTCGCCCGCTTGCGGGCGGCCATCGTCTCCGCTCCCGCCTCGCCTCCGCCGCTACCCAGCCGCCACGCCCCGCCTTCCTCTGCGCCCCGTCAGCCTGGGCGGTTAGCCGAGTGGAGGCGTCGGGAAGCCCTGCGGAAGCGTCCTTGTCGACTTCCGGGCTCTCTTTTAGGCTTTTCGGTTTCCCTTACATCCCTTGACGACGACCGGGGCGCTCTTTCGAGGGAGCGACCGCGGTTGCCCCGGAGGTCTGCTGGTGCCAGGAACTTGCGTGATCGGATTGCAATGGGGCGACGAAGCCAAAGGCAAGCTCGTCGACCTGTTGGCCAATCAATTTGAATGGGTCGTCCGCTACCAAGGAGGCGCCAACGCCGGCCATACGGTCGTGGCGGGGGACGACGTCTACAAGCTGCACCACATCCCCAGTGGGATCTTGCGTCCGGAAGTCCAGAACCTGATCACCGCCGGCGTGGTGATCAATCCGACCACGATGCTCGAGGAGATCGATGGATTGGTCGCGCGGGGCGTCGACGTGGGGGCGAACCTGCGGGTCAGCGAGCGGGCCCATCTGGTGATGCCCTGGCACATGGTCGAGGACCGGGTGATCAACCAACAGCACGTCTCCAAGGAATCGATCGGGACGACGAATCGCGGGATCGGTCCCTGCTACCGCGACAAGGTCGGACGCACGCACGCGATCCGGGCGGTCGATCTGATCCAACCGACCCGTGATGAGCACATCGGGGGCGTGGCCAAGCAGAAGCAAGGCATCTTGGCCTCGTTGGGGGCCAGCGAGGAAGACCTCGCCTCGGTCGCGCCCGCACGCGTGGTCGAAGTCGCCGGGCGGTGGGCCGAACGGTTGCGACCGATGATCGGGGACACGACCTACCCGCTCCTGGAAGCCGCCGAGTCGGGGAAACGGATCCTCTTCGAAGGCGCTCAAGGAGCGCTGCTGGATATCGACCACGGCACCTACCCGTTCGTCACCAGCAGCAACAGCAGCGGGGTCGGGATCTGCGCCGGGTCGGGGGTCCCCCCGCGGTGGATCGATCAGGTCCTGGGCGTCTGCAAGGCCTACAGCACACGGGTCGGCGGCGGTCCCTTCCCGACCGAACTGGATGATGCGGTCGGCGACCAGATCCGCAAGCTGGGCAACGAATTCGGAACCACGACGGGGCGGCCCCGCCGCTGCGGTTGGTTCGATGCGGTCGCCGTCCGGTACACGGCTCGGTTGAGCGGTGTCCATCGCCTGGCATTGATGATGATGGACGTGTTGAGCCATCTCGAAGAGATCAAGGTCTGTGTCGCTTACGAACTCGACGGGCAACGGATCGAACAGTTCCCCTGCCACGCCGACGCGCTGCGTCGCTGCCAACCGATCTACGAGACGATTGCCGGTTGGATGGAACCGGTCGACGACGCGCGGGCCGTCGCAGACTTCCCCGCCGGCGCCCTCGACTACGTCCGCCGCATCGAAGAGTTGGTCGGCGTCCCGGTCGGTGTCTTGTCGGTCGGCCCCGACCGCGCCCAAACCATTTTCACCGATCGTACGCCGGAAGCGATCGCCGCGGGCTGAACCATGACCCATTCGGTGGACCCTGTCGATGCTCCGGAGACACTGCTGGATATTGCGCCCTCCCGCCGACCACGGCACATCGCCCTGATCATGGATGGCAACGGCCGCTGGGCCAAAGCACGCGGCTTACCACGGATCGAAGGGCACCGGCAAGGAGTCCAGACCGTTCGGATGGTCTGCGAAACGGCTGCCCGCTTGGGGCTCGACGCGATCACGCTCTACTGCCTCTCCAGCGAAAACTGGAAACGCCCCGCGGCAGAACTGGAATTCTTGATGCACCTGCTGGAGCAATACCTCATCGAGGAGCGGCGGATGCTGATGGAACACAACCTGAAGCTGCAGATCATCGGCCGCCGCGATCGGCTGTCGGCGACCGTGCTGGGCGAAATGGAAAAGACCTGTCGGCTGAGCGAGGCCAATACCGGCACGCGCGTCGTCCTGGCGATCGATTACGGAGGACGCGACGAGCTGACCCGGGCCGTCCGCCGACTCGCCCAGCAAGTCGCCGCCGGCGGGCTCGCCCCCGAAGCGATCGACGAAAGCTTGCTCGCCCGCCATCTCGATACCGGCGATCTTCCCGACCCCGACCTGCTGATCCGTACCGGCGGCGATCTCCGCGTCAGCAACTTTTTGTTGTGGCAGATCAGCTACGCCGAACTCTGGGTGACCCCGCAGTGCTGGCCCGCCTTCCAGACGGCGGATTTGCTGGACGCCATCCGCGACTTTGCCCACCGCGATCGCCGCTTCGGCGGCCTGTCGGTCTAAAAGGAATCCTGCATGCTCGGCCAACGCCTGCTCACTTCGGCGATCCTCCTGACCGCGAGCCTCGGGCTGGTCTGGCTGGACGGGAGGCCTGCCGCCGCCGACCTCGGCGGGCTCTGGCTCCTCCCGCTCCTCCTCTTTTTCGCCCTGGGAACGGCCCGCGAAGTCGCGGGGCTGCTCGATCGGTCCGGGCGGCCTGTCCAAACCACCCTCGCCGTCCTCGGGGCCGGCCTCGTCGCCCTCTCGGCCGCCGCCCCCTCGCTGTGGACGCTCGCGGGCGAAACTTATCCGCCCGCCTGCCCAGTGGGACGACTCGGCTGGATCGTGGTCAGCCTGCTGCTGGTCGTGGGGGCAGCCCTGATTTTGGAAATGTCGCGCTACGACGGTAAAATTTCCGGGACCTGTGAACGGATTCAAGCGACCGCCTTTATCGCCCTCTATGTCGGCGCGCCACTCTCCCTGCTGGTCGCCGTCCGGAACCTGGGAGAGGGGAACTGGGGGCTGATCGCCTTGGTCACCCTGCTGGTCTCCACCAAAACCTGCGACGCGGGCGCCTATTTCTCCGGTCGTGCCCTCGGCCGGCACAAACTGATCCCCCGGCTCAGCCCCGGCAAGACGATCGAAGGGGCGATCGGCGGGATCCTCACCTCGATCGCCGCCACCTATGCCTGCGTCTACGGGCTCTTCCCCGCCTTTAACACCGTCGCCCACCCCCCTCCCTGGTGGGGACCGCTAATTCTCGGGCTCGCCTGCAGCCTCAGCGGGATGGTCGGGGACCTGGCCGAATCGTTACTGAAGCGGGACACCCAGAGCAAAGACAGTGGCAGCTGGCTGCCCGGATTGGGCGGCGTGTGGGACGTCACCGACTCTTTGCTAGCCTCGGCACTCCCCGGCTTTTTATGCTTTGCCGGAGGCCTGGCCGGGCACTGACCCCAGACGGAGGCACTGGCCGGGCACTGACCCCAGACGGAGGCACTGATCCGACACGCACACAGGGACGGACGGAGGCGGGAGACGGATGATTTTCGGCCGCGGCTTGCCGACAGAACCTATAATTGACAACGATCTGCGGGTCACGAAGCGGGGCGCTGCTGCCCGTGGGCTCGCCGATCGTTTGTTTCGCAGGGCTCACGAGGTTTTATGACCGAAGCTACTCTTCCGATCACCGACCCCGCCGAAGTATTAGCCCTCTTTGGTCCGCGCGATCAGAACGTGCGGACGCTCCGCCAGCTGTTTGACGTGCGGATCACGCATCGGGATGGCCGGATTCGCGTGGCGGGCGACCGTCAGGGCGTCACCGAAGCGACGCGCGTGCTGGAACGCTTGCGGCGGATGGCGCAGCGCAAGGGGGAGGTTTCGGTCGACGACGTGCAACGGATCGTGGCCGAGCAGACGGCGCCCCCGATCGCCTCCCCCGGGGCGCCCGCGGACCGCCCGGCGGCGGAAGTCGACATCCGCCACGCCGGTCGGCGGATCAAACCCCGCTCGCCCGGCCAGGCCGCCTACGTCGACGCGATCCACGACCACGACCTGACCTTCTGCATCGGTCCGGCGGGGACGGGAAAAACCTACTTGGCGGTCGCCACGGCGGTGGAGGCCTTGAAAGCGCAGCAGGTGCGAAAGATAGTGCTGGTACGGCCGGCGATCGAAGCCGGGGAGAACCTGGGGTTCCTGCCGGGGGACCTCCGAGCCAAATTGAATCCTTACTTACGGCCGTTGCTCGACGCGCTCAATGAGATGGTCGATTTTGATCAAAGCCGTAAACTGATGGAGGACGAAATCATCGAGGTGATCCCCTTGGCGTACATGCGGGGTCGGACCTTGAATGATGCGTTCATCATCTTGGATGAAGCCCAAAACACGACGACCGCCCAGATGAAAATGTTCCTGACGCGGTTAGGGGAGCGGAGTCGGATGGTGGTCTCCGGGGATATTTCGCAGATGGATTTGCCGCGGGGCGTCTACAGTGGGCTGCGCGACGCGCTGCACCGTCTCTCGAGCATCGAATCGATCGGCTTTGTCCGGCTCCAGCGGGCCGACATCGTCCGGCACCCGCTGGTGCAAAACATTGTCGACGCCTACGAAGCCTCCCAGGACTGAGCGTCCGGCGGGCCCCGCTTTTCCGCTTCCTTCTCGACGGTGATCCGGTTCGCCGTTTTCGTCCGTATCGACTTTCCCGTCAGACGACTTTCATGAGCGGCGCTCCTTCCAAACGCACCCGGTCCAAGCGCGTGCAATCGCTCGGCAAGCAACCCCGCGGCTTCAAGCAGCGGTTGCAGCAGGCGAGCGATCTGGACACGCTCACGCGGATCGGGATCGCGGCGGCGGCGGCCCTGCTGATGCTGGTTTTCTGCCAGACGTGGAACCCGCCCTTCGCCTACCGTACCGGCTACGTGCCGGCCCGCGACCTCGTCGCCCGGGTGACCTTCCAAGTCCCTGACGAAGCCAAAACGCAAGTCGCCCGGGCCCGGCGGCGGGGCGAAGTGATCACCTTTTACCGCAACGATGTCGCCCCCCTGGATGACCTCCGGGCGGAATTGAAAGATGCCCTCTTTTTGATCCTGGCGACGCCCTCCTTCGAGGCCTTGACCGACGAGGAGCGAGCGAGTTTTGCCGAATTGACGACAAAGCTTCCTACCGGCGACCCCGCGGAAGCGGGACGAAGCCCTGCCGAGCAGTTCGCCGCCCTGCAAGAGACCTTCCAAAACGACCCCAAGCTGGAGGAGCTCGACAAGGCCGTCGGCGCCGCCCTGCAACCCTTCTACCAGACGGGCTTGCTGCAATCGCTGAAGATCGGTTCCGAAGAAGGGAACCAACGGATCATTCGCGTCTACCCCAGCGGACGTCCCGAAGAAGTGACGCAGCAAGAAGTCTCGAAGGTCCGCATTCCCCAGGTCCAGGTCGACCTGGGCGACCAATTCCGCCAGCGTTATCGCGATGAACCGCGCGAATCGGCGCAGCTCGCCGCCACCATGATCGAACGCTGGGTGGAAAGCCGCCTGCCGGTGACGCTGACGTACGACGAAGTCCGCAGCAATCAGGCGCGGGCCCAAGCGGCGGCCGAAGTCGAACAGACGATGACCACCTTCCGTTCCGGGATCACGCCGATCGCCCCGGCCGGCAAGCCGATCGGCAGCGAGCAACTGGAACTGCTCCGCCAGGAATGGCGGGCGGTCACCGCCCAGATGGGCTGGCCCGATCGACTGTTACGGATCGGGGCCTACGCGGGGATGATCATCGCCCTCTACCTGCTGTGCGGCACCTACATCGCCTTTGTCGATGACCGCGACCTGATCCACGATCCCCGCAAGCTCGCCCGCTTGCTGGGGCTGATGACCCTGACGATCGGCTTCTGCTACTTTGCCTCCCATGAGAAGTGGCAGGCGATGGCGATCCCGCTGGTGCTGACGTCGATCACCGCGGTGGTGGTCTACGGCCGCGAACTGGCGATCCTGCTGATGACCGCCGCCGCGGTGGCGATCACGCTGTTCACCGGCAACGACCTGGCCGAACTCGTCTCGATGACCGCCGCCGCCCTCAGCGGGATCCTCTTGCTGGGTCAGTTGCGGAGCCGCACGCGGCTGCTCTACGTGGGGCTGCTGGTCGCCGGGATCACCGCGCTGACGGTGATCGGCGTCGGCGTGGTGACGGGACAATCGCTATCGGCCGGCCAGCCCGGAGGCGGGACCGAAGCGTTGATCGAGGGGACCTCGGTCGACGACCTGATCGTCAATCTGGCCGGGGAGGCGACCTGGATCGCCTTTTGCATCATCGGGGCCTTCCTGTCGATGACCGGGTTGCTGCCGCTGGTCGAACGGATCTTCGGCGTCCAGACCGACCTCAGCTTGCTGGAACTGGGCGATGCCAGCCATCCGCTGCTCCGCCAACTGGCCCAACGGGCCCCGGGAACGTATAACCATTCGATCAACGTCGCGTCGATCGCCGAAGCGGCGTCCGATGCGATCGGTGCCAATGGGCTGCTGGTCCGCGTCGGGGCCTATTTCCATGACATCGGGAAGATGTTCAAACCCGATTACTTCATCGAAAACCAAGGGCAGGGTCCCAATCAACACGACGCCTTGCAGCCGGCGATGAGCACCCTGGTGATCATCGCCCACGTCAAGGATGGAGCCGACCTGGCCCGGTCGCATCACCTTCCCGAACCGATCATCGATTTCATCCTGCAGCATCACGGCACCACCTTGGTCGAATACTTCTATCGGGAAGCGGCGAAACGGAGCGAGGAGGATCCCGACGGCAAATCGGTCTCGGACAAGGATTTCCGCTACCCGGGGCCGCGTCCCCAGACGTTGGAAGCGGCGGTGATGATGCTGGCCGATGCGGTCGAGAGCGCCAGCCGCACGCTGGTCGACCCGACCCCCGCCCGCATCAAGAGCCTGGTCGATTCGATCGCCATGAAGCGGCTGACCGACGGCCAATTCGATGAATGCGGCTTGACCCTGATGCAGCTGGATCGCGTCAAGCAAAGCCTCGTCAAATCGCTGACCGCGATCTACCACGCGCGGGTCAAGTATCCCGGGCAGCAATCGGCATAACGCATGGCGAGCTTGCAGATAGCGATCAATTGGCAGCCGACCGAGCCGCCGCGGGGCGGGCAAACTTGGCCGTCGCGAGGGCGTCTCCGCGAAGCGATCATGGCGGCCGCCGCCTGGGGCGATTGCGCGACGGGCGAGATCGGCTTGGCGGTCGTCGACGATCCGGCGATCCACCGCGTCAATCGCCAGCACCTGCAACACGATTACCCCACCGACGTGATCAGTTTCCCCTACCAGCTCACCCCGCCGCTGGTGGAAGGCGAGCTGATCGTCAGTTGGCAAACGGCAGCCCGGGAAGCGGAGCGCGTCGGCTGGCCTGCAGCCCACGAATTGCTCCTGTACCTCGTCCACGGGACGCTCCACCTGGTCGGCATGGACGACCAGGACGCCCCGGGGCGGGCAGCGATGCGGGAGGCCGAAGCGGCCGTCCTCCAGGGACTGGGGATCGCCGACGCGGAACGCTTCGGCGCGGCGCGCCCCGAGACGACGGCCGATCAGCCGAGGGGCGAATCATGACCCCCACCACCGCCGTCCTCCTCACCACCATCGGATTCCTGGCCGGCGCGACCGGCGGGATGGGAACCGAACTGCTGGAAGAGTTTTCCGGCCGCTCGCTGGAAGCCTATTGCCGGTTGCGCAAACGTCGCGAGCGTTTCGGGGCCGTCCTCGATGGCTACGAGGAAGCGATCCAGGGGGCCGAGTACCTGCGGATCATCGGCACCGTCGCCTTCCTCCTCGGAGGCACCTCGGCCCTCTACCTGCAACCGCAACCGCCGCTGCCGGCGGGCCTCCTCGTCTGGGGCCTGACCGCCGCCGTGTTGGTGATGCTGACCCACGCCTGGCTCCCCACCGCCGTGACCCGCTTCGCCTCCTCGCGGCTGCTGTTTCACAGCTGGCCCTTCTGGAAAGCCTTGTCGTTGGCGATGCGGCCGTTTTCCGCACCCGAATTGCTCCTTTCCATGTTCACCCGGCGGCTCACCGGTAACCACACTTACGAAACCGACAACGAGGAGCAACTCGAGGACGAAATTCGCACCATGGTGGCCGCGGGCACGCGGGAAGGCTTCTTCGGTCCGGGGGTGCGGGAAATGATCCAAGGCGTCATGGACCTGCACGACGACACGGTCGGGCATATCATGACGCCGCGGAGCGAAGTCGATGCGATCGAGGCGAGTACCCCCTGGCCCGAAGTGCTGAAGTTTGTCGTCCAGGCCGGACGGACCCGGTTGCCGGTCTACGAGCAGACGCTCGATCGGATCCTCGGCGTCCTCTACGTCAAGGACCTGCTCAAGCACATGTCCAAAGGCGGGATGCCCAAGCCGCCGCTCCGCGAAGTCTTGCGGCATGCCTGGACCGTGCCGGTCGACCGCAGCGTCGAAGTCCTCCTGCGGGAATTCCTGCACAGCCGCAGCCACATGGCGTTGGTCGTCGACGAATTCCAACAGACCGCCGGCGTGGTCACGATCGAAGACGCCTTGGAGGAGATCGTGGGGGAAATCGTCGACGAATCGGACGAGCAGGAACAGTCGGACATCCTGGTCATCGACGACCAGCACGCCGAAGCCTCCGGTCGGGTCATGATTGACGACCTGAACGAGCAGCTGGGCTGGGCGCTGCCGGAAAGCGAAGATTACGAGACGATCGCCGGCTACGTCCTCCATCACACCGGGGGGATCCCGGAAGACGGCGAACGCCTGGAACTGGGAAACCTGGTCGTCGAAATCTTGCGGGCCTCGAATCGCCAGATCGAACGCTTGCGACTCGAATGGACGCCGGGCTGAGCGGCGGGCGGGCGGCGGGCAGCTGCGGCCATCGCCAGAGGTTTCCTCCGACATCGCGAATTGTCGACACGTTGTTGCCCCGCTACACTGCTGCATGTGGCGATTACGGGAACGCGTGATTCCAAAGGAACCGTTTCCCCGTTTCATCGAGATACCTTTGATTGAGTTTCCCGGGAGAACAGGATGAGCACGGCTGTAGGTCGCCAATCGGAAACCAGTGAGACCGCGCGGCTCGAAGTCGGCGATCAAGAACTCGATATCCCCGTGGTCGTCGGCACCGAGGGAGAGCGGGGACTCGATATCAGCCGGCTGCGCGCCAAAACCGGGACGGTCACGCTTGATGCCGGGTTCGTCAACACCGGCAGCACGACCAGCGGAATCACCTTCCTCGATGGCGAACAAGGGGTGCTCCGCTATCGCGGCTATCCGATCGAGGACCTGGCCGCCAACTGCGACTTCATCGAAGTCTGCTACCTGCTGATCTATGGGGAACTCCCCAACGCCGATCAAGCCTCGACCTTCCGCGCGGCGATCCGCGAACACACGCTGATCCACGAGGAGATGCGCTCGTTCTACAACGGGTTTCCTCGCGACGCCCACCCGATGGCGATCCTGGCCAGCGTCGTCGGGGCCCTCTCGACCTTCTACCAAGATTCGCTCGACCCGCAGGATGAACGGCAGGTCGAGATCTCGATCCATCGGTTGCTGGCCAAACTCCCCACGATCGCCGCCTACAGCCATAAGAAATCGGTCGGCCAGCCCTTCATCTATCCGCAGAACAAGCTCGATTACTGCGAGAACTTCCTGCACATGATGTTTGCCACCCCGGCGACGGATTACGAAGTCGACCCGGACTTTGCCGATGCCCTGCGGCTGCTGCTGATCGTGCATGCCGACCACGAACAGAACTGCAGTACCTCGACGGTGCGGATGGTCGGCAGCAGCGACGCCAACCTGTTCGCCTCGATTTCGGCCGGGATCAGCGCCCTTTGGGGCCCGCTGCACGGCGGTGCGAACGAAGCCTGCGTCGACATGTTGGAACGCATCGTCGCCGACGGCGGGAATGTCAAAAAGTACGTCGACAGGGCCAAAGACAAAAACGATTCGTTCCGTTTGATGGGCTTCGGCCATCGTGTCTACAAGAACTTCGACCCCCGCGCGACGATCATCCAGTCGGCCTGCGACCGCCTGCTCGACAAACTGCATATCAAGGATCCGCTGTTCGACGTCGCCCAGGAACTGGCCGACGTGGCGCTCAAGGATCCGTATTTTGTGGAACGGAAACTTTACCCGAACGTCGACTTCTATTCCGGCGTGATCTACCGGGCGTTGGGCATTCCGGTGCAGATGTTCACGGTCCTGTTTGCCATCGGCCGTCTCCCCGGTTGGATCGCCCACTGGGTGGAGATGCACTCCTCGCCGGGCAAGCGGATCAACCGCCCCCGCCAGATCTACACGGGCCCGACCAAACGCGATTTCATTCCGCTCGAACAGCGCTAGCCGCTGGTCGGTCGGTCCTGCCTGCGGACGGCTCGGACGGCTCGGACGGCCCTGGCGGCACGCCCTCGCGGCTGTGATCCGCTGGCCGCAGGCCGCGCTCGGAGACTTACGGGACTCCCGATGATTTTGCTGCTCGATAACTACGATTCGTTCGTGCATAACCTGGCCCGGTTTCTCCGCCGGCAGGGGTGTGTGACGCAGGTCGTACGCAGCGATGCGATCGAAGTCGAGGCGATCGGCCGCCTGCAACCGCAAGCGATCGTGCTCTCTCCGGGGCCTCATCAACCGCTGCAGGCGGGGTGCTGCCTCGAGGTCGTGCGGACGTGGGGAAGTTCGATCCCGCTGCTCGGGGTCTGCCTGGGGCACCAGACGATCGGGGCCGCCTTTGGAGGCGAGGTCGTCCGCTGCGAACCGGCTCACGGCCGCAGCAGCTCGATCGCCCACGACGGAGACGGGCTGTTCGCCGGCCTCCCCCAGCCGTTGGCGGTCGGGCGGTACCATTCGCTGGCGTTAGCGTCCGACTCGCTGCCTCCCTCGCTTCGCGTGACCGCCCGCAGCGAGGACGGGACGATCATGGGCATTGCCCATCGCCGCTGGCCGATCTACGGGGTGCAGTTCCATCCCGAATCGGTATTGACGCCGCAGGGGGGGCAACTGCTCGCCAATTTCTGTCGGCTCGCAGCCGTCGGGCAAATCAAGGCGGTCCTGTGATCCTCGAAGCGGTGGTCACCACGGTCGATCTGCAGGGGCGGGTCAATATCGCGCCGATGGGCCCGCTGGTCGATCCGCAGTGGAGCGCGATCACGCTGCGTCCCTTCGTGTCCTCGCGGACCTTCGCCAACCTCCAGCAAACCGGCCGGGCGGTCGTCCACGTGACCGATGATTGCCTGCTGCTGGCCCGGGCCGCGATCGGCCGCCTCGATCCGGCGGGCTTGACGGAGGCGTGGGAGGGGGGGACATTTCATCCGCTCCGCGATTGTTGTCGCTGGTATGCGGTGGAAGCCGAAGCTTGGTCTTCCGACCCGCAGCGCCCCGATGTTCGCTGTAGGATTGTCAAGAGCCATCGCCAGCGCGATTTTTTCGGACTCAATCGCGCGAAGCACGCCGTGGTGGAAGCGGCGATTTTGGCGACCCGCGTCCGCATTTTGCCGCGGGCGGTGATCGATCAGCAGATCGAACAGTTGAAGCCGCTGATCGAGAAGACGGGGGGACCCGCCGAGCAGACTGCCTTTGCCATGTTAGAGGATTACCTTGCCGGAGCCGCGGCCGACGAAGCGAACGAAGCTTGAACGCCCGGTCGGGCTGGAGATCCGCACCGGCGCACGGCTCCATTTCGGACTGCTCGATGTCCAGCCGCCCTTCGGCGGGGCGGGGATGATGATCGATGAACCGGCGACGCGGATTCGCTTCGAACCGGCAACCCGATTCGCAGCGGTCGGGCCGGCGAAAGAGCGGGTCGAGGCGGTCGCCGCACGGTTTGCCGCGGGCTTCGAACTGAGCGAACGCCCCGCTTGCCGGGTCAGCGTATTGGAACGTCCTGCCCCCCATTCCGGTTTGGGAACGGGGACGCAATTGGCGGTGGCCGTCGCGCACGGCCTGCATCGCTGGTCGACCGCCAACGGCGCGACTCTGCCCGCCCTGGAGGAAGCGTCGGTGCGGGCGATCGCCGACCGCGGCCACCGCTCGGTCGTCGGTTCGCTCGGCTTTTTTCGCGGAGGCTTGCTGATCGACCGCGATCCCCCTCAGCATTTCCCCGTGCCCCCGGCGTGGCGGGTGCTGCTGTTCCAACCCCAGCAAGCGGTCTGCCAGATCAGCGGGGCCCACGAACGCGCGCAGTTCGCCCAGTTGCCGGCAGCCGACCCGCAGCGGCAGGCCCGCCTGGCCCGCCTGCTCGACCAGCACGTCGTGCCCGCCCTCAGCGACGGCAACTTCGACCGCTTCAGCGAAGCGATCTACCAGTACAACCACGGCAGCGGGATGCTGTTCGCAGCGGTCCAGCAGGGACCGTACAATGGGCGGCCGATCGCGGATTTGGTGGCCCTCCTCCGCGGCGCGCGGGTCCAGGGCGTGGGGCAAAGCTCGTGGGGGCCCACGGTCTTTGCGTTTTGCCGCTCGCAGGCCGAAGCCGATCGCCTGCTGCAGCATCCCCCGCTGCAAGGGCTGCCCTCCCGTTGCGTCCGGCCCGCCCGACGCGGCCACCAAGAAATCGCGTTTCCGTTCTAGACGAACCTCCTTCCCACGGCCGCGCGCCCGATGAACGCCACCTTGTTTCTCAGCTGCTTGGCCGTTTACCTGCTGCTGATGATCGGCTTCGGCTGGTGGATCACCCGGCATCATCGCAGTGGCGATGATTTTCTCCTCGGTGGCCGAGCGCTCCCCTACCTTTTGACCCTGGGCACCACCGTCGCCACGATGGTCGGCACCGGGTCGTCGATGGGCGCGGTCGGCAAAGCCTATCGCGACGGCTGGGCGGGCGCGCTGTACGGGATCGGCGGCACGCTCGGCATCCTCTTGCTCGCCTGGTGGTTCGCCCCGGTACGGCAGCATCGCTTCCTCACGATGGGCGAGGAACTAGCGTCGTACGTAGGGGCCCACCGATTGGTCAAGAACCTCGTCTCGATCTTCATCTACCTGGCCTGCGTCGGCTGGCTTGGTGCCCACATCCTGGGGGGAGGTAACTACCTGCAATTTGTCACCGGCATCGATCCCTTTTGGGCCAAGCTTTGGATCGCCCTCGGCTTTGGGATCTATGCGGTCATCGGCGGCTACACGGCGGTGGTCTGGACCGACTCGCTGCAAGCGATCGTGTTGTTTGTCGGGTTCATGGCCACGGCTTTTTTCAGCTACCGTTTGATCGGTGGCTGGAGCGAATTGCAAGCGACCAGCAGCGGGTTATGGGAGGGTCGCGGCGGCGCGTTCCCGCTGCCCTCGATTTCGCTGGTAGTCGTGATTGCGGTCGGCGTGCTAGGCACCCCCGCCTTCCGCCAACGCATCTATTCGGGCAGCTCCGTGTTTGCCATCCGCAAGGCCTTCGTCACCTCGGGCGTCCTGTACCTCGGCTTTGCCAGCCTGCCGGCGATCATCGGGATGACCGCCTACGCCACGCAACCCGGTTTGGCGCAGGGCGATTTGGCGTTTCCTTACATGGCCACCGAGGTGCTGCCCACCTCGATCGGCGTGCTGATCTTGCTGGCTGGCCTGTCGGCGACGATGTCGAGCGCCAGTTCCGATGCGATCGCGGCCGTCACGACGTTGCTCCGGGACCTGTCCTCCGCGCTCCTCGGACGCGTCCCGGCAGCCGACCGCGTCGTCACTTGGTCACGCTGGGGCCTCGTCTTGACGACCGGGCTCGCCTTCGCGATGGCGATGATCGCCAACAATGTGATCGGCTACATCTCGCAGATGATTTCGCTCTTTATCACGGGGATGTGCGTGCTGGGCGTCTGCGGTCGGCTGTGGCCTCGCTACAACGCGGTCGGCGCCTTGGCCACGCTGGCCACGGCCTTCCTGACCGCCCTGACGATCAATGCCGTTCCCGCCTGGACGGCCTGGTGGGGGAATCCCGTGATCCCTTCGCTCCTCCTCTCCGCGCTCGCGGGCGTCGTCGCTTCCCTCCTCACGCCCCCCGATCGGCTCAGCCATGCCGAAGCATTGTGTTTGCTGCAGGCCGAACGGGAACAGATGGAGGAGGCGCCGGAGCCGCCGGTTCGTCGCACCGCCGACGAACGCTGAAGGGAAAACGGTTGTGTTCTCGGTGCCGCTTGGCGAGAATGCAATCCAGGAGTGCGCCCGCGAGCAACCGCACGTCCGGCTCCCAACCAGGACCACTTGAGGGGGCCGGCCTTCGGCTACGGGCGCGGTGGTCGGGCGCGGCGATGGCGGCCGACGCCTCAGCAGGCACGGTCCGCCGTCGACTCCTCCCCCCTCACTCCCCATCCTCTCGCGACAATTGGCGGCCGAGCGATCGGCTCGCGATAGTCGTTTCTGCCCGGAAAGGCTTTCACATGCGTTTCTTGATCCCCCTCTTGCTGGCGACCTCTGTTGCAGGCCCTGGTTCGCTGCTCGCGGCGCCCCCCGAAACGATGGAGGGACTGCCGCTGGTCTTCAGCGAAGATTTCGAAGACGGTCGGCAACGCTGGGAGACGACCGACGAAGCGAGCTGGACCCACCGGGAGCGGGACGGCAACCACGTCTTTGGGATCAACCGCCGGAAGAGTGATTACGCCCCGCCGTACCGCAGCCCGCGCCATATCGCCTTGATCGAGGACCTCGAACTGGCCGATTGCAT
>CAYNVI010000033.1:0-17556 GCA_964400585.1 uncultured Pirellulaceae bacterium
TCGAGGCCGCCTGGGGGAGACTCGATGTCCTGGTCAACGTGGTGGGACAAAGCGACCGCGGTCGCATCGACGGGCTGACCCCGCAGCGGCTGCAGGAATTGATCACGACCAACGTGACAACGACGCTGCTGTGCGCTCAGCAATGCAAACCCTTGTTGGAGGCGTCGCGGGGGACCGTCGTCAACATCGGCTCGCTCGCCGCCAAAGTGGGCGCCCGTTACCTGGGCGGTTACCCAGCCGCCAAGCATGCCTTGGCGGGTCTGACCCAGCAATTGCGGCTGGAATGGCAACCCTTGGGAATCCACGTCGCCTTGGTCAATCCCGGCCCGATCCGCCGCCAGCAGGAAGCCGAGCAGGAAGGCTCGCGTTACGCCGACCAACTGCAGCAGCAAGCGGATCTTCCCGAGTCGGCCGCCCGCCCCGGCGGCGGGACGTCGGTCAAGGGGCTCGAGGCGGAGGCTGTCGCGCGGGCTGTCCTCCGCGTCATCGAACGTCGTTCGCCCGACACGATGCTGCCGGCGCATCTCCGCCCGCTGGTGGCGATCGGCCACCTCTGGCCCCCCCTCGGGGACTGGCTGCTGCTGCGGTTCACCCGCTCGGAATGACCGCCGCTGACGTTCTCCCCGGTTGCTTGCGACCCGTTCGCATTCGATACTCAAATCCTCTTCGACCCCCCCGGTCCCCCGCCCGCCGCTTCACGGCATGACGGACCAGGGACCCCGCGGGCCTGCTCGCTGTCCCGCCCGGTGGGTTCTGGAGATCGATGAATCGGCTTCTGCCGCGATTCCCCACCGGCTTTCCCATCCTCTTCCCCCCGGCCCCCGAAACGTCATGACTGCTTTTCCCGAGATCGATGTCATCCAGTACGAAGGCCCCGACAGCGACAATCCGCTCGCCTTTCGTTGGTACAACCCCGAGGAAGTCGTCGAAGGGAAGACGATGCGGGACCACCTGCGGTTTTCGGTCGTCTATTGGCACACCTTTCGAGGCAGCGGGGCCGACCCCTTCGGTCCCGGCACGATGGTCCGTCCTTGGGATGATGGCAGCGACTCGATCGAGAACGCCTGCCGCCGCGTCCGCGTCGCTTTCGAGCTGTTCGAAAAATTGCAGGTTCCCTACTACGCCTTCCACGATCGCGACGTCTCTCCCGAAGGCGGCACGCTCGCCGAATCGCACCAAAACTTCGATGCGGTCGCCGAGGTGCTGAAAGAGGAACAAGAACGGACCGGCATCAAGCTGCTGTGGGGCACCTGCAACCTCTTTAGCCATCCCCGCTACCTGCATGGGGCCGCCACCAGTTGCAACGCCGAAGTCTTCGCCTACGCCGCTGCGGAAGTCAAAAAGTGCCTCGAGATCACCCAACAGTTGGGCGGCGAGAACTACGTCTTCTGGGGCGGGCGGGAAGGCTACCAAAACCTCTACAACACTGATATGAAGCGAGAACTGGACCACCTCGGGCAGTTCCTGCATCTGGCGGTCGACTATGCCAAGAAAATCGGCTTCACCGGTCAGTTCCTGATCGAGCCCAAGCCGAAAGAGCCAACCAAGCACCAGTACGACAGCGACGCGGCAGCCTGCCTGAATTTCCTCCGCGCCTATGGCCTGCTGGACCACTTTAAACTGAACCTGGAAACGAACCATGCGACGTTGGCCGGGCACACCATGATGCATGAGCTCGACTATGCCGGCCTGCAAGGAGCGCTGGGCAGCATCGATGCCAACACCGGCGACCTGCTGCTCGGCTGGGACACCGACCAGTTTCCGTCAAGCTATTACGATACGACGCAAACGATGCTGATGATCCTCAAGTACGGTGGGTTCACCTCGGGCGGTGTCAATTTCGACGCCAAGCTTCGCCGCGAAAGCTTCGAGCCGATCGATCTGGTCTACGCCCACATCGGCGGGATGGACGCCTTCGCGCGGGGGCTCAAGGCGGCCGCCGCGATCCGGGCCGACGGCGTCTTGGACGACTTCGTCAAACGCCGCTACGCCAACTGGGACGAAGGGCTCGGGGCCGACATCGAAGCGGGCAAGCTCGACATGGAGGCGATCCAGCAGGCGATGCTGAAAAAAGGGAATCCCGCGGCGAATCAAAGCGGCCGGCAAGAAATGCTCGAGTCGATCTTCAATCGCTACCTCGATCGCCGCTAGCGAGCCGTTCGGAAATGACTTCGGGATCTTTCCACCGAATTCACCCTCCCGCTGGCGGGAGGGTCGGACGCGGTAGCGGCCGGGGAGGGCCTTCTCCGAGCCTGAGAGCCCCACTCCGCCACAAGCGGAGCAGCCCACCACGACGGAGTTGTTGCCGAACCATTCCTGCTACGGAAACATTTTCATCAGCCCAGCCCTGGGTTCCGGAGAGGCGATCGACGCGACGGCGAAGTCCGCCGCTTCCGCACCCGGCCGCGACCCCGCATCGCGCGAAGGACGTGTTGCGACCGCCCGCCTCATTGCAACGAGGGGGGCGCGGTCTCGTTCAGCAGGCTCAAATAGAGAGGCGAAGGACGCTTCAGCACAACCGGAGGACGCAACAAGGCGGCGGCGGCCTCCAACAGGTCGCGGCGACTGACCTGCCCGACCAACTGACCGTCTTCCAGCACCGGTAACCGCCGGTAGGGGGAATTGAGGAAGATCTGAGCGATCTCCAACAGATCGGCCTCCGGCGTGATCGTCTTGGCATGCCGATCCTGGAAGGTGCCGATCTCCGCTTCGATCTCTACCGAATTCATGGACGCCACCTCCGGGTCCTGTGCCGCCCGCTCGGCGACCCGTTTGGCCAGGGCGACCGCCGAACGCAACAGGTCTCGGCGGCTGATCTGTCCGGCGAGCGTCGTCCCCATCAACACGGGCAAGCGGCGGTAGGGCGTGTGCTGGAACTTGTAGGCAACCTCCAGCAGATGCGCGTCTTGCTCGACCAGTCGATTGCGGTCGGTGTTCATGTAAGTCTTGACCTTGGTGCACGGCACGTGATCGTAAGCCGCGTAGATCAAGACCCGCATCGCGGTCTTTTCCGAGAAGATCCCCAGGAAGTTACCCTCCGAATCGACCACCGGAGCCCCCGAAATCCGCCGGGAAAGGACGTGATCGATCGCGTCAAACACATCGGCCTCTGGCGACAAGGTCACCAGGTCGGTCTTCATCACATGGAAGGCGGTCATTTGATCGAGACCGATTTTGGCCGCCGTCTCGATCGATCGGGTGAGCGCGTGGATCGAACACTTTTCCGAAAAAACCCCTTGATAACGCCCCGCCTCATCGACCACCGGCGCGCCCGAAATGTTGTCCTTTAACAACCGCTCGACGCCCCCCAAAACCTTGTCGCTCGGACGCAGCGTCACCAACTTCCGCCGCATGAAATCATTGGCCGTGACTATCGGGGACATCACTCACTCCTAGAGGAAGAAAAGAAGAGCTCCCGCGCGATGTATCGCAAATCGGAAAATGCAAGCTAGAGCTTCCCTTTCCGACTGTCAAACCTTTTCACCCCACCACCCCCCCCAAAAAAAGGGGTCAAGGGCTGATTTGGCAAATCAACCTCCGGACCCTTTTCTAGCGTCTCTCAGGAGGTGCTCAGCTGGGCCATCTTCTTGGCCCAGGCGGCTGCGCCCAGCACGGACGCATCATCGCCAAGCTTCGCCGCGGCCACTTGGAACGTGTCGCGGTAAGGAGGGAGGCAGTGCCCCTGAGCGGTCTCCCGCACCGTGGAGACGATCAGCTCCTCCATCGCCTCGACCAGCCCGCCTCCGAGGATGATGCTGTCGGGCGCCAGGAGGTGCACGACATTGACGACCGCGAAACCGATCGTGCGGGACGCCTGCACGATCAGCTCCCGGACCGCTTCGTCCCCTTTCTCGACCGACTCGGCGAGCGCGCCGCTGCGGATATCGCTCAGATCGGTCCCCACCTCCTCCAGCAGATGGGGGGCGTCACCGCGGTAGGCCGCCTTGGCCGCCTCCGCAGCGATCGTCAACCGGCTGGCCTCCGACTCGACCGTCCCGGTCATGGCAAACCCGGACGGCCGTGAGTTCTCCGTAATCTTGGTGTGGCCGATCTCCATGCAGGTAACGTTTCGCCCATGCAGGATCCGGTCATCGTAGACACACCCGCCCCCGATTCCCGTGCCGGGAAAGATCCCCACGGCGCAGTGGGCTTTGACGGCCGCCCCGAAGCGGTACTCGCCATAGACGCCGGCATCGACGTCGTTGAGCACCCAAGCGGGGCAGCCGAACCGCTTGGTCAACTCTTTGCCGATCGGCACTTCGTCCCAGCCGAGGTTGACCGCCGTCCGGATCACCCCCTTGAGCGGGTCGACCGGGCCGGGACAGCCGATCCCGATGCCCGCCAAGCGGGCCAGATCGATCTTGGCTTCTTCCAGTGCCCGTTCGATCGTCGTGCAAATCCGCTCGACCCCCGAATCGGAGCCGGCCGATCCCTTGGTCTTCCGACGTTTGCGGCCAAGCGGCTGGGGCGTTTCGCTGTCGTCGTATACGACGGCCAGCATTTTCGTACCACCGAGATCAAACCCGACCCAAACCGGCGCTTCGTCTGCGTGCGACATAAAAAACAACGCTGCGGGACAAAATGAGAAAAAAACGGGCCGCGACGTCGCTGCCGCCCGCCCCCCGGCCAATGTGGGGTTCCAGCAATCGTTCTCAAGATAGATCGCTGCATCTTGCCTCGATAGGGGCAGGGAACCATCCCCGCTGCATGGCATCGGCAAAGAGAAAGCCGACAGCGGTAGCCGGCCGCGTCGCGGGCGAGCTCCACCCTGATTGCGACGCGTCGGGCCAGCGATCAAGCCGCAGATCATCCCGCCGAGGCGGCGCAGGTAGCGCGGCCGGAACCGCTGGTCGCCCCTGCAAACCCTCCGCCGCCTGCCGGGGCACCGCTACGACTGGTCGCCAGATTTCTCCCCGGCAGCCTCCTCGGCCGTTTCCTCCTCGCCGGACGAGGACGCACTGTCGTTCTCCGGAGCGGAGGACGGCACGGGCGCCTCGCCGCTGTCCCCCCCCTCGCTGCCGGCCGTTTCGGTCGGCTTCTCAGCGGCAGGCTCATTACCCGTCGACTCGTCAGCAGCCGGCTCATTACCGGCGGACTCGTCAGCAGCGGGCTCGTCGGCGGCAGGCTCATTACCCGTCGACTCGTCAGCAGCCGGCTCGTCAGCAGCAGGCTCATTACCCGCGGACTCCTCGCCGGCAGGCTCGCTGCCGGCCGACTCGTCCGTGGCCGACTCGCTACCTTCCGCGGCCTGCTCACCCCCCATCTCGTCGACCGGGTTCACCTCGCCGGCATCGTCCCCAACATCGACCCCTTCGAATTCGTTTCCGTTTTCACACCCCAGCCCGAGCCCGAGGAGGCAGGCAGGGACGAGCACTTTCAAGCAGTTCCACAACATCGGATTTTCTCCCACAACATCGACATCTGCATGACCGCCACCCGCCACACGCGCGCCGCCGAGCCATGCATCTAGAAAGCAACAGGATGGTCCGCGTGGCGGGCCCTGCAAACGTGTTGGGCAGGAAACATCCACGCAGAGAGGAAGGCGGAGGAGCAAACCCCGTTCCAGACAGGGCGTGCTCGCCCCCCGGCAAGCGGCCCGGGAGCGAAGCAGCGCCTCCCAGCGGTTCCCGACCGCTTGCTTAGCTGTTGGTCGCCACCTCGGCCGAATCGGCGACATTGACCCACACGTGCACATGCGGGGCACCCCGGAAGTGCCAAACGAAGGAAGGGCCTTCCAGCCGCCAGTTGTCCCAGACGCCATCATTACCGATGTCGTGATCCCGATAGAACGCCAGATGGCAGGCATCGAGCCCGCCTTGCGTCTGCAGGCACTGCACGACCTCGTCGCGGTCGCTTTGGCGATAAGGTTCCAGCAACTTTTTCAGGACGCCCTGGACGTGTTCCCGCTGGTCGCCCGCCAGATCGCTGACGGCGATCCCCGGCAACTCCGCCTGGGAGCCCTGGAAACCAACCGCCTGCTCGCGGGGCGTCTTCGGCAGCAGGGCCAGCTTGCGTTGCTTCCCGTCGAGCATTTGATAGAGATTGTTGGCGGCGACCGCTTGGGGCCAAAAGACGTTATCGAGGTGCTTGGCCCCCTCGTTGAACTCCGGGGCGTGCCCGTAAAAGATCGGTCCGCCAAAGGCGACGTGGTCGGTGGAATTGGCATCGCACCGCAACGTCATGTGGCGTCCGGTCATCACCATTTCGAACTTTCCATCGCCCGGCTTGCCGAAGATGGCGATCGACTGCTCATTGCCAAACCCGCCCGCATCATCGGTCAGTTGCTGGTCGTAGGCTTGGTGCCAAGCCGGATCGATGATCGCTTCGAAGACCTCGCGGATCAGCGCCCGCTGCTCGCCGGTGTAGAAACCGCTGTTGATCTCGGCGGGGGTAATCTTCCAGTTATTGGCGACGAAGGTCCGCAACAGCCCCCGTTTCGGATCGCGATGGTCCCAATCGAAACAGACGGTTTGCTTTTGCGTTTCGGTCAGCGTGTCATAGAGCACCTGGACGAGCGATTCCGCGGAGCCGCCCGCCGCCGGTGCTTCGGCGGCCCAGCCGTGGCCGGACGAAAGGGCGGCGGCGGTCGCTGCCGTGCCTGCCATGAATTGCCGACGGTCGATTTTTGGGAAATGCATTCGATTCATTCCTTCCTGCGGGGGCCAACAAACAAAAGCCACGCGGCCGCAACAGGCTCGCGTGGCACGCTCCATCGCCGCGGCGCCCGCCCTGCTCTCGGCAGAGCGGGAAACCACGTGGATGCAAAGGGATCGCGACGCGGGGCGGCTTGGCCGGACCGCGTCGTCCCGGCCAGCTTAAATCAGCTTGTACTGCCCAGGTATCGCGTGATTCGCTTCGGGCAACTCCGATTCCATCGTCAAGTCGGCGGGGAACAGATCCAATTCCGATTTCTCGGTGACGAAGTCCCAACGGACTTCCTGGCCGCTGTAGGCCGCCATCCGGCCCATCACCGCGGTCAATGAGCTCTTGGCGGTCTCCTTGAGCTCGACGATCGGCTTGCCCGCACGGATCGAATCGACCAGATCCTTGTGCTCTTGCTTGTAAGCATCGGCGATGCTTCCCTTCATCGACCAGATTTCCTTGCCGCTGCGATCGACCGCGTGGGAGCCGCTGCTGCCGGCCCCGATGTACATCACCCCATCGCTGCCGTAGATCGCGTTCCCGTTGTCGCTCTTGGTCGACGGGATCTGACGGCAGGTGAAGGAGACGATCCGATTGCCGGGGTACTTGTAGTCCAGCGACATGCTGTCCCACATTTCGCTGCCCTCGGGACGGGTGAACCGTCCGCCCGATCCGTAGACCGACTCGGGAGCGGAATCCATGACCCAGTTCATCGCATCGATGTTATGGACCGCTTGCTCGGTGATCTGATCGCCCGACAGCCAGATAAAGTGCATCCAGTTGGTCAGCTGGTATTCCGCATCGCTCATCCCGTCACGGCGGTTGCGAAACCAGATTCCGTTGGAGCAGTATCGGGTCACCGCACTGACGACGTCCCCGATCAAGCCTTGACGCAACTGTTCGACCGCGCCTTGGTAGTTGACCTGACGGCGGTACTGGGTCCCGGTCACGATTCCGGTCCCATTGCGTTCGGCTTCTTCGTGCGCGGCCAGACAGATGCGGTAGCCGGTGGGATCGACGCAGGTCGGCTTTTCCGCGAAGACGTGCTTGCCGGCTTGCACCGCTTCGGCGATGTGGCGGGGGCGGAAGGCGGGCGACGTGGTGAAGAAGACGAGGTCGACATCGGGATCGTCCAGGATCTGTTGGTACGCGTCGAGCCCCGCGTACATTTTGTTGTCCTTCAGGTCGATCTTTTCCTTGTAGCGGCGTCCCAGGTTGGTTCGCACGCGTTCGCAACGATCCTTAAAGAGGTCGGCGGCGGCGACAACTTTGACGTTTTCGTTGATGCTCAACGAATCGTTCAATGCCCCCGTCCCGCGACCGCCGCAACCGACGATCCCGATCCGGACTTCCCGGTTGCTATCGGCTTTGGATGGGGCGGCACCGGCGACGTGAGGATGATGGAATCCAGCGACCGCGGCAGCGGACGCCAAAGTTCCGGCTTGCAAGAAGGTCCGGCGGGTGGCCGAGTTCTCGTTCACTTCGGGGTTCGTCATGGCAGGCTTACTTGGCTATCGGGTTCTAGGTAGGACGAGTGGTTTCCCGATCTCGGGAGCGATTCCCCAATATAACCGACCATGCGCAGCGATGGGAATCTTCCGCGCGAACGCCACGCCGCCCCCTAATCGCTGGTCGCTGGTCGCTGTTCGCCGCGCCACACCCGACGGTTCAGGCAGGGGCTAGAGATCTTGAATGATGTGGCAGTAGGCGTCGTAGCGGCGTGCATCGATCCGCCCATCGGCCACCGCTTCCTTCACCGCGCAGTCGTGCTCGGTCACGTGCAGGCAATCGGGAAAGCGGCAATGGCTGACGTAGGGACGTAGGTCGGGCATCAATCCCCCGACTTCGCTTGCCGTGATATCCCAGAGCGCGAACTGGCGGATCCCGGGCGTATCGATCACCCCCCCGCCCCGCTGCAGCGGGATCAACTGGGCGGTGGTGGTCGTGTGCTTTCCTTTGTCGTTCTCCTGACTGACTGCGCCGACCCGCAACCCTAATTCCGGCTCGATCGCATTCAGCAGGCTACTCTTGCCCACCCCGCTCTGGCCCGCCAACACGGTCTGCGAATCGTGGATCAGTTCGCGGAGGTATTCGATCCCGCCGGCCTCGACGGTCGAGGTCAACAAGACGCGGTAACCGAGCTGCGCATAGACCCCGGCGATCTGCTGGAGCCCTGCCGGATCGATCAGATCGACTTTATTGAGGCAGATGATCGGCTCGATCCCGAACTGTTCGGCCGTCAACAGGAAGCGATCGATCAGGTTCGGCTTCAACCCGGGCTGGGCGGCACTGGCAACCACCAGCAGGAAATCGACATTGGCCACGATCACATGCTGCCGGCCCCGACTGTTGCGCGACAAGGCGTTCCGGCGGGACTCGACGCGTTCGATGGTGGCGGTGGCGGATCCTCGCGCTGGCCCCGCGCGATCGACCTGCAGCGCCACCCGATCGCCGGCAGCCACGATATGCCGTTGATCGGTCGACAACGATTTCAGCAGCTGCCGGACGGTACATTCATAGACGATCCCATCATCGCCCTGCACCTTGCTTTGCAAACCGTGGACGCTGAGCACCCGTCCCAAAAGATGCTCCGCGTCGTCGCTGAGCCGGACGCCCATCCCGGCGGCTTCGGCGGGCGTGGCGGCGTCCCCGATGATCGTCCGCCGCCGCGTCAATTCCCCTTTGCCGCTGACGCGTTCTTCTTGGACGGCATCTTCCAGCCCCCCGTCGTCTTCGCGGAACTGGCGGGTCAGATCGCGTTGCCGGACGCGGCCTTGATGCTTTTTGCGAAACTCGGTGCGGACCTTTTTGCCTCCGCCGGACCGCTTTTTCGCCGCCATCGCCGCCTACTCCTCGCGATCGTCGTGACTGCTGACCGGTTGGATGTCGGATTCCCCGGGACCACTCGGGGCGATCGTCGCCTTCTTTTCCTCAGCCTGCTTCCGCTCGGCGGCTTGCTGCGACTGGATCGAAGGCCCGATCAACTCGGTCAGCTCGGCCTCGCTCAGCTCTTCCCGTTTCAGCAATTCGCGGGTGATCGTTTCCAACTGTTCCCGGCGTTCGGTCAGCAACCGCTGGGACATCTCGTCGGCATCGCTCAGAATCCGATGCACTTCCTCGTCGATCATCTCCTGCGTGTGCTCGCTGAACTGCCGCGACTGATGGATCTCCCGTCCCAAGAAGGGATCTTCATCGGAGGTCTTGTAGCTGACCGGCCCAAGTTTCGGGCTCATCCCCCAGGAGCTCACCATGCGGCGGGCGATACTGGTGGCGCGTTCCAGATCGTTCTCGGCTCCCGCCGTCGTCTCGTCATAGATCAGCTTTTCGGCGGCTCGTCCGCCCAGCAGCACGACCAGCTGGTGTTCGAGTTCTCCCTTGGAGATGCTCATCCGATCTTCGGAGGGCACGTATTGGGTGACTCCCAAGGCGCGGCCGCGGGGGATAATCGTCACCTTGTGAACGTTGTGGGCCCCATCGAGATGCCAGGCCGTCAGCGTATGGCCCGCTTCGTGATACGCCGTCTTTTCCTTTTCCGATTCCTGCAGGACCTCTTCGCGTTTCGCCCCCATCAGGATCTTATCGCGCGCATACTCGAAGTCGCTCATGTGGACTTGACTCTTGTCGTTACGGGCGGCCCACAAAGCCGCTTCGTTGACCAGGTTGCGGATATCGGCCCCGGTCAGCCCGACGGTGCCCGAGGCGAGCCGTCGGATCACGACATCTTCGGCCAAGGGAACGTCGCGGACGTGGACTTTGAAGATCTCTTCGCGGCCCTTGAGCGTCGGCCGTCCCACGGTCACGTGGCGGTCGAACCGGCCCGGCCGCAAGAGGGCCGGATCGAGCACATCGGGTCGGTTCGTCGCCGCGACGACAATCACCGCCTCGTTGGGACTGAAACCGTCCATCTCGCTGAGGATCTGGTTGAGCGTCTGTTCCCGCTCGTCATGGCCGCCCCCCAGGCCGGCCCCGCGTTGCCGACCGACGGCGTCGATTTCATCGATGAAGATGATCGCCGGGCTCGACTCTTTGGCGTTCTTGAAAAGGTCGCGGACGCGGCTCGCCCCGACCCCGACAAACATCTGGATGAACTCGGAGCCACTGACCGAAAAGTAGGGGACTTCGGCCTCGCCCGCGACGGCGCGGGCGAGCAGCGTCTTGCCCGTTCCGGGAGGCCCGTTCAGCAGGACCCCCTTGGGGACGCGGCCGCCGAGCTTTTGAAATTTCTCGGGAGATTTCAGGTAGTCGACGATTTCCTGGAGATCGGCTTTGACTCCTTCCAAGCCGGCCACGTCATCGAAGGTGATCGCCGCCTGATCGTTTTCGTACCGCTTGGCGGGGCTCTTGCTGAACCCCGACAAAAAGCCTCCCCCCATCATGTCGCCACGACTGCGGCGGATCGTGATCACGAAAAAGGCCAGGATCGCCAGCGGCAGACCGACCATCAGCAGGAGCGTAATGATTTCGTAGCTGTTGTCCTGCGGCAGCCGGTCATAGGAGATCCGCTCGGCTTCCTCCTCTAGGCCGCTGTTGATCTGCTTGACCCGCTCGATCAACTGCGTGGCGTACTCGCCACCGGGGCGATTGAAGTAGAAATCCCGATCGAGCCGTTTTGGCTCCCCCTCGTCCGCCTCCTCGGAGGCAGCGGGTTCGGCAAGCGGGGCCGAGCGAAAGCGCCCGACAATCTTGGCGTCTCCAATGTTGACGCTTTCGACGTTGCCCCGCTCGAGCTCCCGGTCAAATTGGGCGACCGTGATTTTCTCGCGATCTGTTCCTCCGTTCAGGAACAGCATCGCCATCACGGCGGCTAAGACGAGCAGAATGATCCAAGCATTCCCCCCGCGGCGCCCGCGACCGTCCGCGCTGGGACGTGCGTCCTCTGGCCTTTTCTCCATTGCGACCTTTTCTCTCCAAGTTGTCCGGAACTTCAATGCGTCGACGATTGTAGCGATCCGCGTGCCAGATGCCTAACCGCAAGCCGGCCTCCCCGACGACAAGCCGCCTTAACGTTCGGTGGGGTTGGCAGCCAGCCAGGCGAGGCTGACGATGGCCGGGTCGAGCTCGGGCGGTAACTGCTCGAGCAGGTGTTGCCGCCCGGCTTCTGAGGTAGCGACAAGCTTTTCCAGAATTTCCACCTGTTTCGGAGTCGCGACCCACTGCAGGTCGATCGCCCGGCCGGCGCCCCCCGCCTTTTGCAGATCCGCGATCACCGCCCCTCGGTCGATGCGTCGAATTGCCGCAATCTGATCGAGCGTGTAACCGTCGTGGAACAGACGCCAGGTCCAGTATACGTCAACCGCCAGCCCCCCCGCCTCCGCTGGCTCCGCGCCGGCGGCCTCCGCCTCGGCCTCGGAGGCGACCGCCGTGCCCGCGGCGATCGCCGTTTCGGGAATAGCGCGGGAAGACGTCGCGGGCTCGCTGGCCCTGGCCGTCGCCTGGGGCGGGCGGCCAGCAGGCGGATGCGGCGAAGCGGTTTCCTCGTCGGCCCCGGAGCCGGTTCGGTCCTCGGTCTCCGTCTCGGCCGAGGAGACCGATCCGGCGGGCGACTCGCCGCGGGCGATCGCCAGCAGTTGCAGGATCGCCTCTCCGAACTGCTCGACCGTCGCCTCGCCAACGCCTTTGATCGCTTCCAATTGGGCGTCCGAGGTCGGCTGCGCCTCGGCGATCCGATCCATCGTCGCGTTGGAGAGGATGCAGTAGGCCGGGACGCCGCGGGCCGCGCTCGTCTTCCGCCGCCAGCTCTTCAGCCGCTCCACCAGGCCGGCGACCTGCCCGTCCCGCTCGGCGGGACCCGCCGAGGCGTCGGGCGTCTCGCCGGCGGTCGCCTGGGGCATGTCGCCTTGTTCGTGCTGGCCGGCGACGTTGGCCAACCGTTTGGCGAGCGGCTTGGTCAGGCGGAGTGAGGCGGGCAGTTCGGTCAATCCTTTCATGACCTCCTCGCCGAGCGAGGTCAAGCGGATCGTCGGGCGGCGTTCGTCGACTTCGATCTGCTCGACCATCCCTCCATCGCAGAGCGCATCGAGCAAGGCAGTGACTTGGCTCTGCCGCATCCCCGAAAGCATCCCATAGGTGCTGAGCCGGTTCAGCTTCCACTGCTGCATCTTTTTGTTCTGCGAACCACACAGCATCTGGGCGACCACCTGTTTGCCAAACCGGCCGTGCATCCGCGCGACCCCGCTGAGCGCCACCCGCACCCCCCGCACCAACGCTTCCTGATCGACTCCCTCGTGAGCATCGGCCGGCGGGGTGGCGGTCGGCGCCGCCAGCCCAGGCATCCCGGCCGGGGCGCAGAGGTCACAGTTCCCGCAACGCTGGGCCGCCGGATCGCCAAAGTATTCGAGGATCGCGAGCTGCCGGCAGCGACCATGCCGGGCGAAGGAAACCACCGCTTCCAGCTTTTCGTATTCCGCCGCTTTCCGCCGTTCCAATTCGGCAAAATCGATCTCCAGCTCTTCGAAACGGAGATCCCGTCGCAAGATGTGGACGGCGCGGCCGCGGAACGGGGGGACGTAGTCGAAGGCCTGCAGACGCGAAAGCTCGCGGAGCGTCCGGGAAAGTTGCTCGCGGTCGACCTCCGCCCGCTCCATCAAGCGGGCCGGCCGGACATACACGTCCTCATGGCGTCGCTTGCCGATCAACTGCTCGCACGCCTGCATCACCCGCCGTCGCAACTTCGCTTCGGGGGGTAACAGATCGAGCAACGTCGGGAGGTCGCTGTCGATCCGCACCACGGCGTGGTTGGCACTGCTGTCCATCCGTTTCAAGACGCCAGCACGGGCCAGCAACGATTCGGCCGTCCCCACCGCCTCGGTGGCCCCTTTCATCCCTAAGGCTTCGCGGATCTGCTGCAACGTCTGCTCGATCGGATCCTCGCTACGGCTCAACAGGTAGCGATAGACGTCGCGGATCGTCTCCGGGCTGGGATAACGGTTTTCGATGAAGAATTCTTGGATGTAGCGATCCGAGTAGGAAAACAGCAGCCGGCATTCGCTCGGCTGACCATCGCGCCCCGCGCGTCCCGCTTCCTGGTAGTAGGCTTCCAGGCTGCCCGGCATGTTGTAGTGGATCACAAACCGCAAGTCGGCCTTGTCGATCCCCATCCCGAAGGCATTGGTGGCGATGATCACCGACAGCTCGCCGCGCATGAAGGCTTCCTGGACCGCTTGCCGCTGCCCCGGTTCCAACCCCGCATGGTAGACGCCGACCCGTCGCTTCAATCGTTCGGGCAGCCAATCGCCCAATTCTTCACACCGTTTCCGGGTCGCCGCATAGATGATCCCCGCGCCCGGCTGCTGCTGCAGGTAAGCGAGTAACTGCTCTTCTTTTTCGCGATCCCCTTTGCAGTGCGTGACCGAGAACCGCAAGTTTTCGCGGGCGAACCCGGTCACAAAATTTTTCGGGGCGGACATCCCCAACAACGACTGGATGTCCTGGCGGACCGTGGGGGTCGCCGTGGCGGTCAGCGCGACCGTCTGCACGCCCCCCAGATAGCGATCACGAAACATCCCCAAGCGGGCGTAATCGGGACGAAAATCATGCCCCCATTCGCTCATGCAGTGCGCTTCGTCCACCGCCAACAAACTGATTTCGGCGTGCTTGACCGCTTCGAGGAAGTGCCGATTGCGGAGTCGCTCGGGCGCCACGTAGATCAAATCCAATTCCCCCGCCGCCAGCCGACGCATCGCCTCCTGCTGCTCGGATAAGCTCAAGCTGCTATTGACCAGGGCGGCATCGATCCCCTTTTCCCGCAAGACATCGACCTGATCCTTCATCAAGGCGATCAGCGGGGAGACGACCACGGTCGTGCCGGGCAAAGCGAGACTCGGCAATTGATAGCACAAGCTCTTCCCCCCGCCCGTCGGCATCACGCAAAGCGCGTCATGGCCCTGCAGGATCGAGCGGATCACATCTTCCTGCCCCGGCCGAAATCGACTCAGGCTGAAGCGGCCGAGCAGCGAGGCGGGTTCGGCAAGCGGCGTGGCGGGAGGCATACGTCAGCTGAAAAACCGAGTCGAACCGAAAAGCAGGGCAGCAGCCCTTGACGAAGGGGGTGGCGCGAAGGGCGCCCGCATCCCGCAGACGATTATAGGGGATGCCGCCCCTTGCTCGCGATCCGCCCTCCCCCGCTTTCTCTTATCGCTCCGAGGGCTCCGGCGGCGCCGACGCTGACGGTTCCAGCACGTCATGTTCCAAGCGTTCCAGCCACGGCATCGCCTCGCGCAGCTCCGCCAACCCCGCGGCCGTGACCGCCGTCCGCGTCAGAAAGAGGGTCCGCAGTCCCTTCAGCCGGTAGAGTTCGGGTAACCCGGCATCGGTCACGCCCGTCCCTCCCAGGTGCAACAGGCGAAGCTTGGAGAACGAGCCGATCCGCGGCAGCGAACGGTCGGTGACCCCCGCCACGTTGTCCAGATTGAGGACCGTCAGCTGCTGGAGTCCCGCCAACTGTTCGATCCCGTCATCGTCGATATCGGCCAACCAGAGGTTCAGCTTTTCCAGTCCCGCGATCTGTCCGATCGGCTCCATGGCGGCATTGACCAAGCCGATCTCGCTGAGCTCCAGGTCACGCAGCGTCTGCATGTTGGCAAAAGGGGCGGGTTGGTGACCGCGGACGGCGGTGTCGCGGAGGCGCAGCTTCACCAACCGCGGCAGGGTGGCGATCGAGGGCAAGCCGGCATCGCTGACCGGCGAACCATACAAACTCAGCTCTTTCAACTCCGGCATCCCTTCGAGCGCTGCCAGCCCGGCATCGCTGATCGCCGCCTTTTGCAAGGTCAAAGCGGCCAACGTCTTCCTCTGGCCGATCGTTTCCAGGGCACGATCGGTGATCCCGTCCCCTTCGAGTTGAAGATTGCGGAGGTGCGGCAAACTGGCGACGCGAATCGCCAGTTCGTCGTCGACTCCCGCGACGCCCCGCAAATCGACCTGTACGATCCGCTCTCCGTCGCGTCGCAGGCGGGCCCCTTCCAACGCGTCGAGCTCCCGAACCAAAGCTTCGTCGGCCGTCGGTTCCGATTCCGCCGGGTCCGCGTTCCCCGCCTCAGGCGCTGCGACCGATTCGGAGGGCACCCGCTCGCACCCCAGCATCGACAAGGCCAGCACCGACAAGGCCAGCGTCCCGGCGATCCCGACGGCTCCCCGGCGGGAGATTGCAGGTCTCGAGAGGCAGGCCGCCCCAGCGAAAAAGGTTGCCATCCGGTTCAATCCTGGGTCGCATAGAAAAAGGAAAGGAGCGCGTTCCGCCGGCGGCAAGAAGCGAGGAGCTAGGAAAACAACGGCTGGGATCCCCCGCGGAGGCTCTATCGACGGGTGAGCCCGAGCCCCTCGGCGGCTGCAAGCCGATCGAAAATCCGCAACTCGCCCGGCGGCCGGAGGCACGCATTCTAACGGCTGCGGTTCACGCCGTCGCCGGCGGCGCGGGGGAGCGAGGACGCGTGGCCGGGATCGGCGGGGCGCGCCGTCTCGGCTGCCGCCCGCCGCGGCATCAAATGGATCGCCGCTGCCTTGATCAAGACTTCCACCCGCTGCCCGGGCTGCAAGCCGAGCGCCCCACAGGCGGGCCGCGTGACCAAGGCCTGCAGACGAACCGGACCGGTCAGCCCGGCGCAGGCGGACGCGGCGCGGGCGGGCGAGGGAGTTTCCGGGGAGGCCTGCAAACGGACACGGACGAGCGGTCCCTCGGCGACCAGTTCCTCGACAATCGCCGCAAACCGATTGCGCGCGCTCAGCGTCTCGCCCCCGTCTCCGCCAGAGCCGCCGCCGCGGTCCCGTTGCAACATCACTTCTTCGCCCCGGATACACGCGTAAACCTCCGGCCCGCTGCCTGGCCAAGCGGGAGGAGCGACGGCGAGCAGCTGGATCTGTTCGATGGCGATCCGCACCAATCCGTCTTCGCTGGAAAGGATCGTCGCGGGCAACACCGTTTCGACGCCGACCAGCGCCGCGACGGTTTGGTCGACCGGACGACTGAAAACGTCGTCGGGGGTTCCCATCTGCCGAATCGTGCCCCCTTCCATGATGATCAATTGATCGGCCAACGCGATCGCCTCATTGCGATCGTGCGTCACGACCAAGGCCGACAGCCGCGCGGCAGCGAGTTGTTGCCTCAGTTCGTCCCGGAGACGTTCGCGGAGAGCACTGTCGAGCGCCGACAGCGGCTCGTCCAGCAGCAACAGCCGGGGCCGGCTAGCCAGGGTGCGGGCCAGGGCCACCCGCTGCCGCTGCCCTCCCGAGATCTGCGTCGGCAAGCGGTCTGCCAGCCCCTGCAGTTCAAACCGCGCGAGGTAACCGTCGACCGCCGCCCGGCGTGCGCCACGCGTGGCAGCCCGCAAACCGAAGCCGATGTTTTGGGCCACGGTTAAATGCGGAAACAACGCGTCGTACTGCGACAGGAAACCGACCCGCCGCTGCTGCGGTCGCCGGCAGATCCGCTGCTTCCCATCGAACCACCGCTGCTCCCCGAGCCGGATCACTCCCTGTTGCGGCTGCTCCAGCCCGGCCAGACAGCGGAGCACGGTGCTCTTGCCGCAGCCCGACGGTCCGTACAGGACGGTCACGGCGCCACTCTCGACCGAGTGGGTAAACGCCGCGCGGATCACCGTTGTCGCGCCAAAGCGTTTCTCGAAATCCACCTCCAGCTTCTCGGTCATCGTCGCCTCCCCCGCGGCAACGCATAGACGACCGTCAGCACCACCAACGCGAAGCCCAGCAGCCCCAGCGAAGTCTGGCCGGCGCGGGCATAGTGCAACGTTTGCACGTCATCGTAGATCGCCACCGACAAGGTGCGCGTGACGCCGGGAATATTCCCCCCCACCATCAAGACCACGCCGAACTCGCCGACGACGTGGGCGAAGGTGAGGACCAGGCCCGCCAACACACCGGGCCAGGCCAAGCGAAAGGTGATCCGACGAAACGCTTCCT
>CAYNVI010000034.1:0-17329 GCA_964400585.1 uncultured Pirellulaceae bacterium
GTCATTTCCTCCTGCAGCGCCGCCAGCAGCTGATCGATCTCGGCAAGCGATTCGCGGTCGGCTTGCTGCGGCACACGGACCACCGGCGGGTGATCTTGCTTGTTCCCGTCGAGAGCCCGCCCGTCCAGGCTGTTGAAAAACGCGTACAGCGAGTAGTAATCCTTCATCGTCAACGGATCGAACTTGTGGTCGTGGCAGACCGCACAACCGGTTGTCATCCCCAGAAAAACCGTCCCAAACGCGTCGACGCGGTCGACCACATTGCGGAAAAAGACCTCGTCGTAGATCGACCCCCCTTCGGACGTGGTGACATTCAACCGATTGAATCCACTGGCGATCTTCTGTTCGAGCGTCGCGTCCGGCAACAGATCGCCAGCCAGTTGCTCGACAATAAACTGATCGAAGGGCTTGTTCTCGTTAAATGCCCGGATCACCCAGTCCCGATACGGCCACATCTCGCGATAATTGTCGAGATGCAGTCCGTGGGTATCGCCGTAACGGACCAGGTCGAGCCAGTAACGGCCCATGTGTTCGCCATAGCGAGGCGATTCGAGCAAGCGATCGACCAACTGCTCATAGGCATCCTCCGCATCGTCTGCCAGAAACTCCTCCACCTCGGCAGGCGTCGGAGGCAAACCTGTCAGATCGAGCGTCACGCGGCGGATCAAGCTGCGGCGGTCCGCCCGCGGATTGGCGGTCAGTCCCGCCGCTTCGATCCGCCGCTGCACCAGCCGATCGATCGGACTGCTGACCCCCGCATCGTCTGCCATCGGGGGAAGCTGCGGACGCTGGGGGGGCGTAAAGGCCCAGGGGGAGGTGAACTCGGCGCCCCCGGCAACCCAAGCGACCAGGGTTTCACGCTGGGCTTTGCTGAGCGGCTTGTTGTGCTCCGGCGGCGGCATCACCTCATATTCGTCGTCCGAAACGACGCGGCGAATCAACTCGCTCGCCTCGGCGTCGCCGGGGGTCAGCACGCTCGCCAAGCCTGCTTCGTCGTCCAGCCGCAAGCCCGAATCCCGCCTGCTCTCATCCGGCCCATGGCAGGCAAAGCAGTGGTTCGACAGGATCGGACGAACATCTTGATTGAAACTCACCTCCGCCACGTCTGCACCGCAGGCGAGCAGGGCAGGAAAGAGCACGAAGGAAAGCGAGTAAACAATTCGCTGAGTCATCATCGAAACAAGGCTCAAGCGTCAAAAGGCAAGAAAACGCACCGCCAGCAGGAAGGCAAAGAAGGGCGGCGGAGAGTGAGGGAGCACTCAGGCGGGAGTCACTTGATTATAACCCCAGCCACGCCTCGGAGCAAAAATCGAACGCCCTGCGGGACAGCGTCTAGCCGACCAGTTTTCGGTTGAAGCGGCCTTCGTTGATCGTCGGCCGCTCGGGGCGTCCCTTGTGGTCGTAGGTCAACCGCATGTTGTCGAGCCCCAACAGCCAGAGGATCGAAGCATGGATATCGTGGACATGCATCTTGTCTTCCGCGGCGTACAGGCCGAGTTCGTCGGTCGCTCCGATCGTCTGCCCCCCGCGGACGCCGCCGCCCGCCATCATGATTGAGAACCCGGTGGGGTTATGGTCACGTCCATCCCCCTTCTCACTCATCGGAGTCCTTCCGAACTCACCTCCCCAGATGACGAGGGTCTCGTCGAGCAAGCCGCGCTGCTTGAGGTCTTTCAGCAGGCCGGCGACCGGTTGATCCATCGACTTGCAGAGCCGCGCGTGGTTTTTCTCGATCCCCGAGTGCGAATCCCACTTGCTGCCGGTTCCGCTGTAGAGCTGGATAAAACGGACGCCTCGTTCGACCAGCCGGCGGGCGAGCAGGCAGTTCCTGCCGAAGGCTTGCGTCTCTTTCTGATCCAAACCGTACAGCTTTTCCATCGCCGCGGTCTCTTGTCCCAGGTCGACTGCCGTGGGCGCTTCCGCCTGCATCCGGAAGGCGAGTTCGTAACTGCTGATCCGCGCGTCGAGTTCGCTTTGCTGGGGATGCTGGCGAGCGTGCTGGCGATTGAAATGCTGTAGCAGCTCCAGCTTTTGCCGTTGCCGCTGGTCCGCATAGCCGGGAGGCAGATTGAGGTTCGCGATCGGTTCGTCGCTGCCGCCGTCGATGCGGACCCCCTGGTGGGTTGCCGGCATGAACCCGCTGCCCCAATTCCGGGGTCCGTTGACCGGCTTTCCCCCGCGATCGCACATCACCACGAAGGAGGGAAGATTCTCGTTGGCCGAGCCGAGGCCGTAGTTGACCCAACTGCCCAGCGAAGGGCGTCCCGCCACGTTGATGCAGGTATTCATCTGGCAGACGCCACCGGCATGGTTGATGCCATCGGTCCAGCAGGAGCGGACCACCGCCAAATCGTCCATGCATTCGGCGATATGCGGGATCCATTCCGACGCCCATAAACCGCTCTCGCCATGCTGCTTCCAAGTCCGAGGAGCCGCCAGCAGCGGAGACCCTTTCTCTCCCATCGCCGTGATCGGTTCTTGAAAACTGCTGGGCAGCGGCTGACCCGACAGCTTGTTCAGCAGCGGCTTGGGATCGACCAGGTCGAGATGGCTGGGCCCCCCTTCCATGAACAGCCAGATCACTCGCTTGGCCCGCGGGGCGTGATGGGTGGCCCGCACCGCCGCCGCTTCCACCGCGTCGCGATGCAGCATCCAGTCGAGGGCCACCGCGCCGAAGCCAGCTCCCCCCAGCCGCAGGAGATCGCGGCGAGAGGTGAGGGGACGATGGTGCGGCTGTTGCAATTGCTGGCAGAGCGTCGAGGTCACAGGACCCTCTCGATTAATCGATGTAAAGAAATTCATTAGAATTCAGCAGGACGTGGCAGAAGTCGACCAACCGCTCCGCTTCCACGACCGGTTGTCCGGGGCTCGCTTCGCTGGCAACCCACTCGGTCGCGCGGCGGAGTTCTTCGTCGCGGGGAGCCCGTCCCCAAGCCATTCGGAACGCCCGCCGCAACAGCGCTGCGGGCGTCGCCTCCTCCACCTTCGCTGCTTGCTGCAAACGCTCGGCAAAGGCCTTCGCGCGAGCGAGCACGTAACTGCCGTTGATCATCAGCAAGGACTGGGTCGGCGTGGTCGTCACATTCCGTTCGGAGACGCTCTTCAAACCGTCGGCCATGTCGAACGCGTGGAGGAAGGGGTCGCCTTTATTCCGCAAACGCTTGACATACAACCCGCGTCGCGGCATCTTCGCCGTCACGCTCGGACCGCCCACCGCCGGCTCCAATTCCCCGCTCGCCAGCAGCATCGCGTCCCGGATCGCCTCGGCTTCCAACCGACGCACGGGCGCCCGCCACAACCATTTCTCCGCGGGGTCTTGTGCCTGGTACTCGGCCGCTTGCGGGTGCTCCGCCGCCTGCTGCCAAACCGCCGACATCAAAATTTGTTTGTGTAGCCGTTTGAAGCTCCAGCCATGCTCGACGAAATCGATCGTCAGCCAATCGAGCAATTCGGGATGGCTGGGCGGTTGCCCGAGATGCCCAAAGTCACTCGCCGTCGGGACCAGACCGCGGCCGAAGTGTTGTTGCCAGATCCGATTGACGATCACACGGGTGGTGAGCGGGTTGTCGGGCCGCCCGATCCATTCGGCCAAGGCGGTCCGCCGCCCGGTCGAATCGGCTTGCTCTTGAAGTTTGGGAGGTCCGCCGCCGGGCAGTTGCGACAGCACGCTTAAAAAACCGGGCGCGATCGGCGTGGCTTCCGGATCGTCGGGGATCGTCGTCGCCGCCGGCTCGCCGGCAAAGTCGGTCGCTGCCATGACCGCAGGAAGGGGCTGCGGCTTCTGCTCATCAAAGGCCGCTAACTCTTTCTTCAAGGCAGCGAGCTTCTCTTTGTCGGCTTGCTTCATCCCCCGCAGCGGACCGCCCCCTTCTTCCTCGAACTGCCGCGAGACCAGGTAGCTCATCTGCTGTTCCCACGAATTCCGTTCTTCCACCGGCTTGTAAAAACAAGCTTGGATATCGAGTGGAAACTTTTCCACGGTCGACTCCCACTTCCGCTCGTGGTAGGGCGCGACCAGGGCATCGATCTGCGCGCGGATCTCCTCGGTCGCCGATTCCCACTTGACCAATTCCTGTCGGTAGGTGGCCTGTGCTTGGTCGGTGGCGGCAACCAGATCATCCCGCCACTGAATCGGTTCGAAAAACGCCCGCAGACGGAAGTAATCGCTCTGCAAGATCGGGTCGAACTTGTGGTCGTGGCAACGTGCACAGGCCATCCCTAATCCCAAAAAGACATCGCCCGTGACGTCGGTCATCTCGTTCATGATGTCATCCCAGTGCGACCGCGCGTCACGCTGGTTGTATTCATAGATCCCTAACCGCAAGAAACCGGTGGCGATCAGCTGCTGCGGGTCGTCGCCCGGCAGCTCGTCGCCGGCCAATTGCTCCCGGACGAACTGCGGATAGGGCTTGTCGGCATTGAAGGCATCGATGACGTAGTCGCGATAACGCCAGATCAACGGCCGGTAAGCGTCCTGGTTCCAACCATCCGATTCGGCGTAACGGACCAGGTCGAGCCAGAAGCGAGCCCAGTGTTCGCCATAACGGCGATCGTCCATCAAGCGATCGATCAATTCCTCCCAGGCCACGGGAGACTCGTCTTGCAGGAAAGCGTCGATCTGGGCGGGCGTGGGCGGCAAGCCGATCAAATCGTAATACAACCGCCGCACCAGGGTGACGCGATCCGCGACGGGTGCCGGCCGCATCTCGTGTTCGGCCAGCCGTTGGTAGACGAACCGATCGATCGTCGTCTGCGACCAGGCATCCTGGGGATGTTGGGGCACCGCGGGTTGCTGCAGCGGCTGGAAGGCCCACCACTGCCGGTCTTGATCCGAAATCGCCCCGCTCGATTCGCGGAGCGTCGCCGCATGCGCGGGCCAGATCGCGCCCGCCTCAACCCAGGCCTCGAAACGGGCGACCGCTTCGTCTTCGAGCGGTTCCGAAGGAGGCATTTCCAATCCTTCATAACGGACCGCTTCGACCAGCAAACTCGCTTCCCGGTCATGCGGCACCACCGCGGCTCCGCTGTCGCCCCCGGCCAGGAGCGCTGCGCGGGAATCGAGTCGCAAGCTCCCTTCCTGCTTCTTGGGCCCATGGCATTTCAGGCATTTCCCGACCAACAACGGACGGATGTGTTGCTCGAAGTAGGTGGCGGACGCCGGATCGGAAGCCGCGTCGGCGGCCGAGGCGGCGCCGATCGGTCCGAACAGACAAAGGACGCCAAGCATCGTCCGGCACAGCAAAGCATTCATGGTGGACCGCAGCGGCGAGGGAACAAGAAGGCGGGAATGGTTGGCAGGGCGGAGGGGGGGCCAGCGGCCGGCGGGGCGATCGACCGAACCGCGGTCATTGCATTGTATCCACTGTGGGCGGACCTGGTCCAATCCAGACCGAAGCTCCCCCGCCAGGTGAGCGAGCACGCCCGGTGAGCGAGTACTATCGGAGCCGCGAACCGGCCCCCCGTTTGGTTTCCGGCTCGGCCGCTCAATTCTCGACGGGTGCGGCGGCCGCCTGCAGGCTGACGATCGCCAACCAATCCGCGCCGCCGGGATCCGCGGCAGCGATCGTGACTTGCTGCCCCCCGGCGACCGCCTGCGGACCGCGCAACGTCAGACTTCCCCCCTGCCGCGGGTTGTACCATCGCACCGAAAACGTCCCCTCAGCGTCGCTCAGATCGAGGGTCGTCGCCCCGCCCTGGGGCAGATAGACCAGGTACAGCCGGCCGGGCTGGGCCAAACAATACTTGCTGTTGTCGTGGGTCGGATTGCCGATCCGCTGATCGGCCGGTTGCATTTGCTGCACCGGGATCTCGTGTTCGCGGAAGAAATCGAGTGCGATGCGGCAAGCTTCCCAGCTGGCATCGCGAGAACGCCAATCCTCGCCCCGCAAATCGTTCTCGACAAACTGATAGCCAAAGTAGTACTCGACGCCGGCACCGCCCCCCATCAACGTCCCCCACAAGGTTTGGCGGCGGACTTGATGCTGCGTGTAGGCCTGCTTCCCCCGGAGGTCGCGGCCGTCAAACCCCCGGTAGCCCAGGTCGGGCGGCTGACCGTGGGCCGCCGATCCCGATTCGTCAAAACTGACCACCCAAGGTTTCCCGGCTGCCGTGGACGCCTCCACCCATTTGACCGTTTGCCGATGGGTGTCGCGGATGTGGCTGTTTTGCAGCGAGACGCCGGTCAGGTCCGATTGCTTGCCCAACAACGGCCGGTAGACCATGTCCTGTTCGCCGGGAAAGGTGTGCACGACGATCGGATGACCGTAGGGATCGAGCTGCCGAAGGTAGTCGATCATCCGTTGCTGCTGGTGCGTCGTCTGCGTGTTTTCCTCCCCTAGGTTCCAGTTCAGGGCAAGCTGGTAACCGAAGCGCGCGATCAGTTCCCGCAAGTACAGCTGGCGTTGCGGCCCGAGATGCCCGCCATCGAGGGAGGCAGGCGCTGTCGCTTGATTCTTGCCGACGCGGTGGTCGTCGTTCTCGGTTTCCTGCAGTTTGAAGTGCAGGAACATGCCGCGGCGGCAGGCATGATCAAAGACGATGCCCCATTGATCCAGCTTGCTGCAGTCGTAGTGCAATTTGTCCTCGCGGGCGACAAACGGCCAAACGTTTTCGCCATCTCCCCCGGCGTTGTAGGTGAGGAAAGAGAAGGCATTGCAGCCTGTCCCGGAAAGGTAATTGATCGCGCCGATCAATCCTTTCCCTTGGTTCCCTTGCCACGTCGGATCGCCTTCGTTCCAGTCACGCACATGGGGAGCGAACGATTTCAAAGGAGCCTTCTCGGGAAGCTTGGCGACCGTCCCGTCGAAATCGGCGTAGGCAAGCAACGTTTCGGGGGCATCGGCGCCCGCTTTCAGAAACGGTTGGCCATCGCCCGCGAATTCGAGGTAATGCTTGCCGACGTATTCGAGCCGACCTCGCCCGCGAAGATCACGCCCGGACTTGTTCGACGCGACGACTTCGAAGACGCCGCGTTGCCCATCGAAGGGTGCCCGGGATTTGCCTCGCTGGCGAAATTGCACCTCATAGGTCCAAGTGCCCACGCGGTCGGGCGCCAGATGGGCGCGCCACACGGTCCCCGCCTCGCCAGACGTCTCCGCGGCACGTCCATCGGCGGCGAAGTAGCCGGGCACCCGATAGACGAGATCCCCCGCAGCATGCCGGAACGTGACCGACATCTCGTAATCGACAAAGGGATTCGGGGCGTTGTCCAGTTCGTGGGCGAACGGCCCCGCCAAGTCCAAGGTGACCTTGTGCCACTGCCGCCGTTCGCCGCCCACCTCAACGCTGCCATCCCCGTCGGCGCGGCGAGGTTGCTGCAACGGCGCCGAGGAAACCGGACGTGTCGGGCTGGCGGCAAAATCTTCTTGCCGATGCTTCGTGATCCAGCGTTCCAACGTCGAACTCCCTTGGCCGTACCCTGCAGGCAAGGGGCGAACGTCGCGGGTTTCCACACGCGGTGGCTCTCCCCAGTGCCGCGGAAACCAGTGCCGCGGAAAGCGATCCGCCCCGGCCGGACCGTTTAAGCACGCGAACAGCAGCAGGAAGCAGCAACGAAGCAGGGCGGACGACATCCAAGGACTCCAGAGAGGTGGCACCGCGTCGGCGGCATGCCGCGGTCGGGCAACCGGGGCAGGCCGCTGCCGTGCGACGCGGGGGGACGCGTCCGACGCGGGAGGAGTCAACCATTGTAAACCGGGACGCCGATCCGCCGGGCAAGCAGGCAGCGCCGCTCGTGCCCCGTCGCCTGGGGCCGCCAGTGCCTACTGCTCGCTCTTGGCATAGCGTTCTTGCAGCGACTGGACCGTCATCGGCGCCTCACGAATCGCCCGCATCGCCCGGACCGCCGCTTCGGCGGCAGCTAACGTCGTGATGCAGGGGACGCCATACTGCACGCCCGCGGCCCGGATCTTCCCTTCATCGGTGCGGGCCCCTTTGCCGCTGGGCGTATTGAGGATCAACTGGATCTCGCCATTCTTCAGCAGGTCGACCACGTTGGGGTTGCCTTCGGCGATTTTCCGCACGCGTTTGACCGCGACCCCGGCCGCTTCCAGCCGCGCGGCGGTGCCGGCGGTCGAGATCAAATCGAACCCGAGTTCGACCAGCTCTTTGCCGAGTTGCACCGCGGTCTCCTTGTGCCGGGCGGCCACGCTGATGAAGACCGTCCCCGCATCGGGGAGCACATTGCCGGCGGCGATCTGGCTTTTGGCGAACGCCAGCGAGAACTTGTCGCTGATGCCCATCACTTCGCCGGTGCTCCGCATTTCGGGCCCCAGCACGATGTCGACCCCGGCAAACTTACGGAAGGGGAAGACCGCTTCTTTGATCGACACGTGACGGGGAATCGGCTCGCGGGTGATGCCCAATTCCTTGAGCGTCTTTCCATTCATCACTTTGGTCGCCAGCCCTGCCACGGGGACCCCCGTCGCTTTGGCCACAAAAGGCACGGTGCGGCTGGCACGCGGGTTGACTTCCAGGATGTAGAGGACCGGTCCAGCCTCTTCATACTTGACCGCGAACTGGATGTTCATCAGCCCCACGACGTTCAACCGCTTGGCGAGTTTGACGGTCGCCTCGCGAATCCCCGCCAGCACGTTCTGAGTCAGATTGAAGGGGGGGATCGCACAAGCGGAGTCGCCCGAGTGAACGCCCGCCTCTTCGATGTGTTCCATCACCCCCATGATCACGCAATCCTCCCCGTCGGAGAGGGCATCCACATCGACTTCGGTCGCGTCTTCCAAAAAGCGGTCGATCAACACCGGTTGTCCTTCGGCCACCACAAAGGCCTCGGCGACGAAGCGGTCGAACTGGGCCTTGTCGTAACAGATCTCCATCGCCCGGCCGCCGAGCACGAAACTGGGACGGACCAACACGGGAAAACCGATTTCCGCCAGCTCCCGCCGCGCCTCGGACATCGTGCGGGCGATTCCCGAGGGGGGCTGCCGCAGCCCGCACTCGTTGATCAGCCGTTGAAACAGCTCCCGATCCTCGGCCGCTTCGATCGTGTCGACCGAGGTGCCGATGATCGGCGCCCCGGCATCGGTCAGGCCTCGCGCCAGATTGAGCGGGGTCTGGCCACCAAACTGCGCGATCACTCCCGAGGGTTGGATCGCGTCACAGATGTTCAACACATCCTCGATCGTCAACGGCTCGAAAAACAGGATGTCGCTGGTGTCGTAGTCGGTGCTGACGGTCTCCGGGTTGCTGTTGACCATCACGCTTTCGCAACCCATTTCGCGGAGCGCAAAGCTGGCATGGCAGCAGCAGTAGTCGAACTCGATCCCCTGCCCAATCCGATTGGGCCCGCCCCCCAGGATCATCACGCGAGGCTTGCCGCTCGGCGGCGGCAGCTCGCATTCCTCTTCATAGGTGCTGTAGTAGTAGGGCGTGTAGGCTTCGAATTCGGCCGCACAAGTATCGACACTCTTGAAGGCCGGCTGGATCCCGAGCTGCTTGCGGTAGCTGCGAACCTGCATCTCCGACTTGCCAAAGATCGTGGCGAGTTGCCGATCGGAAAAGCCGAATCGCTTGGCTCGCCACATCCCGTCTCGATCGAGCTCTTCCAGGGCCCCGATCCCGCGGAGACGCGCTTCCTCTTCTACGATCTGGGCGATTTGATCGAGGAACCACGGGTCGATGTTGGTGATGTCGTGGATTTCTTCGATCGAGAACCCGGCCTTGAGGGCATAGCGGATGTAGAAGATCCGGCCATCGCGCGGCGTGCTAAGCCGCGCCCGCAGTTCGTCGCCATCCGGTTGGTTCTCGGTGCCCCACAAGTCCTTGGAATCGCAACCCAGGCCAAAGGCACCCGTTTCCATCCCCCGCAGCGCCTTCTGCAACGATTCCTTGAACGAACGGCCGATCGCCATCGTCTCCCCGACGCTCTTCATCTGCGTCATCAGCGTCGAATCAGCCTCGGGGAATTTCTCAAAGGCAAACCGGGGGATTTTGGTGACGACGTAATCGATCGTCGGTTCGAAGCAGGCCTTCGTTTCTTTGGTGATGTCGTTCGGTAATTCCCACAACCGATAACCGACCGCCAATTTGGCCGCGATCTTGGCGATCGGGAAACCGGTCGCCTTACTGGCCAGGGCACTGGAGCGAGAAACCCGTGGGTTCATTTCGATCACGATCATCCGCCCACTGTCGGGTTCGATCGCGAACTGGATGTTCGAGCCCCCGGTCTCGACACCGATTTCGCGGATCACCGCCAGGCTGGCGTCACGCATCCGCTGGTATTCTTTGTCGGTCAGCGTCTGCGCGGGAGCCACCGTGATCGAGTCGCCCGTGTGCACGCCCATCGGGTCGAGGTTTTCGATGGCGCAGATGATCACGACGTTGTCATCGACGTCGCGCATCACTTCCATCTCGTACTCTTTCCAGCCGATGATCGATTCTTCGATCAGCACCTCGTTGATCGGGCTCTGGTCGAGGCCGCTCCGGACGAGATTGTCAAAATCATCTCGGTTGTAGGCGATCGCCGATCCCGAGCCTCCCATCGTAAAGCTGGGGCGCACCACGGCGGGCAACCCGATTTCGGCCAGCACGCGGCGGCCTTCTTCCAACGAATTGATCGTTTCGCCCCGGCAGACGTCGAGGCCGATCTTTTCCATCGCCTCCTTGAACTGATCGCGTTCCTCCGCCTTGGCGATCACCTTCGTATCCGCCCCGATCATCTCGACCCCGTGCCGCTCCAACACGCCGTTGGCATCGAGGTCCATCGCGGCATTCAAAGCCGTCTGCCCGCCGAGCGTCGGCAGCAGCGCGTCGGGTTTCTCCTTCTCGATAACCTTTTCGATCATCTGCCAGGTCAACGGCTCGATGTAGGTCGCGTCGGCCATTTCCGGATCGGTCATGATCGTGGCCGGATTGCTGTTGACCAACACCACCTCGAAGCCCTCCTCGCGGAGCGCCTTACAGGCCTGGGTGCCCGAGTAATCGAATTCACAAGCCTGGCCGATGACGATCGGACCACTGCCAATGATGAGGATTTTTTTGATGTCGTCGCGGCGTGGCACGGCGTGGATTCCGCAAGTTACAGGGAAGAGGGATCGACTCGGATAGCCGCCGCCGCCAAGCGAAGTCGCGAGCGCAGCGGGCAGCTCGCCGAAGAGCGCGAGCAAATTGGGGGAAAGAATAGCAGAATCGCGGCGGGCTTCGAAGGGGCGACCCCCGAGCGGTGTCGCCCGCGGCCTGCCGTCGAGCGGCCCCGACAGCCGGCGCCCTCAGCCCGCTCGGCAGGGCGGGCCGATCAGGAGCCGGAAGGGCTCTCCTCCGCCGCCGCTTTGGCCTCGCTCGGCCAGGATCCATCGTCTTCCAGGAAGGTCACGCGTTTGCTGACGACGTCGTACATCGCCCCCAGGATTTCGATTTCGCCGGCGGCGACCAGCCGAGCCAACGTCTCGCTCCGCTCGGGCAAGGCGGCCACCGTCCGTTCCACGTTGATCCGGGCAACCTCGTCGATGTAGGCCTCCCGCTGCGGCGTCTCGGGAGGCGTCTGCTGCCGCAGCTTGCCCTCCATCGCGTCATCGATCTCGTACAGCAAGTGCTCGACATGCTGACAGCCGGTCACTTCGGAGATCGGTTTCTCCGCACCGACGTAATCGATCGCGGCGGTCACCGCCCCACAACGCGTGTGCCCCAGAACCAGCACCAACTTGGCGCCCGCGACCGCACAGCCGTACTCCATGCTGCCCAAGACCTTGCGGCTGATCACATTCCCGGCGACACGCACACTGAAGACATCGCCCAGTCCGAGATCGAAGATCAATTCGGTCGGGGCCCGGGAATCGACGCAACTCAGCACGACCGCCAAGGGGTGCTGGCTTTCGGTCACCTTCGACCGCAGTGGCAAGTAGCGATTCAACCGCCGACCGGTACGGAACCGCTCCTGGCCATCTTTCAGCAATTTCAACACCTGCCGCGGCGTGACGCTTTCCTGCAGTTCCCGCGTCGAATAGTCGACATATTGGATCTCATCGTTCAGTTGGTATTTCTCGCGGAAGCCGACCAGGCTGACGCGGACCCCATGGGCCGGCGCCGTCTTTTCTTTGAAGTCGCGAATCAACGCGAACACGTCGGGGTCGATGTAGTCGGTCCCCTCGGCATCGATCAACACATGCCCGCCGGCGGGAACCTCGCCCAACGCTTTGGCCAAAGCCGCCCGATTGAGAAAGCTCACCTGGTTAGCGAGCTCGATATGCATGACATCGCCGCTGAGGTGCTTTTCGACGATCCGGCGGATCGGCCTTCGCATGTTGCTGTTCAGGATGAAAGCGACTGCCACCCCCAAACCGATCAGGATTCCGATCAGCAAGTCGGTCAACACGATCGCGACGACGGTGATCAAAAAGGGAGCGAACTGATAGCGTCCCCGCTGGTACATCTCGGAAATCACTTGCGGGCTCGCCAGCTTGAACCCGGTCACCAACAGGATCGCCGCGAGACTCGCCAGCGGGATCAAGTTCAGGATCCCCGGAACCATGGCGACACAGATCAACAGCAGGATGCCGTGAAAGACCGCCGAGACTTTGGTTTCGCTGCCGGAATTGATATTGACGGTCCCGCGGATCACCACCGAGGTGACCGGCAGCCCGCCGAGCATCCCGGAGGTGACGTTGCCAACCCCTTGCGCCAACAGTTCACGACTGGGTGGCGAGTGGCGCTGCTTGGGGTCGAGGTTATCGACCGCCTCCAGGTTCAGCAGCGTTTCCAGCGACGCGACCAACGCCACGGTCACCCCGGCGATGTACACCGCCGGCTCGGCGAGGACCGAAAAATCGGGAAAGCGGAGGAAGCCGAGAAAACCGCTGACTGATTCGGCAACGGGAACTTGCACCAGATGCTTGGTCGCCTCGCTCGTGTTCAGCGACCAAGACCCTCCCAGACGCTGCAGCAGCATGTGCAACCCCACCCCGAACAGGACCACCGCCAACGGCCCCGGGATGCCGGTCTTCTTGAGCCGCGGGAGACGCTCCCAGAGCACCAGCAGGCCGAGCGAAAGGAGCCCGATCAGGGTCGCCCCCGGATGGATATCAAACACCGTTTCCAGCAACTCGGAAAACGTCGTCTGCTGGTCTGGCTGGACAAACGACATCTCGCCTTCGGGGTCGGTATCGTGACCAAAGAGGTGGGGGATCTGTTTCAAAATCAAGATCACCCCGATCGCCGCCAGCAATCCTTTGATCACCGAGGTCGGAAAAAAGGCGGCGATAAAGCCCGCCCGCGCGATCCCCAGCACGATCTGGATCACGCCCCCGAGGACGACCGCCGCCAAGAAGGCCTCGAACGAGCCGAGGGCGCCGATCTGGGCAGCGACGATCGCGGTGAGCCCGGCTGCCGGACCGCTCACGCTGACATGCGAACCACTCAAGACGCCGACGACGATGCCGCCGACAATCCCCGCAATCAACCCCGAGAAGAGCGGGGCATTGGAGGCCAACGCGATCCCCAGGCAAAGCGGCAAGGCGACGAGGAACACGACCAGCCCGGAGACGATATCCTTCGGCAGCGTCGACGGCGACAGCGGCTTTCCCGGCAACCGCGGCTCCGACGGCAGTTCAGCGGTAGACATTCGCTCTCCAGGAAAATCGGGGGTGAAGGGGCGGGGGGCGCGCGGGCCCCGAAACGCCCCGCGGATCCGCCCCGGCGGCCGCCCGTCATCGTGGAGCAGGCCCGCCGGCTTTGCAACCATACCGCCTGCGGCCGGCGGAGGCCTAGCAGGCGCTCCGCCGATTTTCTTGTCTCTCCGGAAATCGTCCCGAGCCGGCGGCGCGGCGGCGGCGCGAGGCGGTGATCGAAGGGCCAGGCGGGCCCCCGCAGAAAGGGGATTCACCCCCGCTGCAATGCCGTCACCAACGAAGTCGTCCCGGCCTGGCAGGCCGGCGCCAAGCCGGCGAGCAGCCCCACCACCAGCGAGACCACGGCCCCTGAGACAGCCAGCCGAAAAGACGGGCGAAAGGCGATCATCGCGCCCTCCGCACCGATCGCCAGCCCTCCCCACGCCAGCGCCGCCAGCGCCAGCAAAGTGCCCAGCACCCCACCGGCCAGACAGAGCAACACGCTCTCGGTCAACACCAGCCGGAAGGCCATCAGGGGACGGACCCCCAGCGTTTGCAAGATGGCGTACTCCTGCAGACGATCCTGGACCGACATCACGGTCGTCGTGGCCACCAACGACAGCACCAGGCCGACGCAGGCATATCCCAACCAGTGGGCAAATCCGATCAGATCGACCAGATCGGCCAGGGTGCTGGCCTGAAACGCGCCCTTCCGCCGCGTCGTCGTCGCCACAGGACCCGCCCGCAGACGCTGGTCGATCGCCGCCGCGACGCGGTCGGGATCGGCGTCCGGACGCAGCTGCACTTCATGCTGGGTCACCAACCCGGCCGTCTCCAACCCGCGGGTGTACTGCAAGAATTCCAGGCTGGTGTAGATCAGGTTTTCTTCGGAAGGCAGCGGGGAGGCAAAGATGCCCGCGACCTGGACCGATAGCTCGCCGATGGTAAAAGTATCCCCTACCGCCAGCCCACGACGATGGGCCACGCTGCGTCCCACGATGGCGGCGTCCCGGCGGGCAGCAAAAGACTGCCAACCGCCCGCGAGGAACTGCAGGGAACGGGTCCGCTGCAACTGCTGCGGATCAGCCCCATGGAACACGATGATGTCGAGACTCGCCCGGCAATTGTTCGTCCAGACCTGCATCGGCACGACCTCGTCGACCCCCGCCATCTCCTCGATCGTCTCCGCGTAGTCCTCCGGCAAACGGCTGCTGGTCGGACAGAACCGGTTTTCTTGGAACACGATCAGGCTGCGATCGGCCTCGCTGCCCGTGGTCAACCGCGTCAGCCCCTCCTGCACCGCCCCGACAAAGCAAAACACAAACATCGCCACCGCCGCGCCCCCGACGGTTAACAGCGTCCGCGTGCGATGACGCCACAACGTTTTCAAGACGTAACGAACCATCCGACTCCCCCTGGAGAGAACAACGAAGTGACCGAGCGCCGACCGCTCAACAGACCGCTCAATGGACTGCTTCCCGTTCCCGGAACTGTCCGCGGTCAAGGATCAGCTGGCGGCTGGCAATCGCCGCAACTTCCGCTTCATGGGTCACCATCAACAGCGTGATGTTCAATTCGCGGTTGAGTCGCTGCAGCAGGACTTGGATCTGCTCGCTGGTGTCACTGTCGAGGCTGCCGGTCGGCTCGTCGGCGACGACCACTTTTGGATGCGCCACGATCGCCCGCGCGATCCCCACGCGCTGTTCCTGCCCCCCCGACAACTGCCGCGGATAATGCGCCCCCCGATCGCCCAAGCCAACCGCTTCGAGGGCGAGTTCGACCCTTTGCCGGCGCTCGCGGGCCGACAGCTTCAGCAGCAAGGTGGGCAATTCGACGTTCTCATACGCGGTTAAGACCGGGATCAGATTATGGGTCTGAAAGATGTAACCCAAATGGGCTGCCCGCCAATCGGCCAGCTTGGTGCGCGACAGCCCGGTGATCTCCGTCCCCGCCACGGTGATCGTCCCCGCATCGGGGCGATCGATCCCGCTGACCAGGTTCAGCAGCGTGCTCTTGCCCGTGCCGCTCGGTCCCATCAGGGCGAAGAATTCCCCTTCTTCAATCGAAAGGTCGACCTCCGCCAGCGGCGTGATCGTTTCCTCCCCTGCCTGGAAGCTTTTGCAAACCTGGTTCAATTCGACGAGTGCCATACGGTCTCTCCTCCGGAAAAGCGATGCGGGGCTCACGCCCCCTCAATCCCCAACGCGGCGTCTTCGCCGCGGATTTCCACCTGCATCCCAGGCTGGATGCCGTCGCTGCCCGACGCGATCAATTTATCGGTCAGCTGCAGCCCTTCACGGACCTCTACCAGCCCCCCCTGCACGGCGTTGCCGCGGACGATCGGCGTCCGCCGCACGCGATGATCGGGGCCGACCGTCCACACAAACGACTCCGATCCCGCGGACTGGATCAGCTGCCGGGGGACGAAAAGGCGTTCCCGTCCTGACGATTCAGCCGCCGGTTCGGCGGCGGTCGGCGTGGCCAGGAAGGTGGCAGTCACCAGCATTTCGGGGCGGACCGTCGGAGGCGGATCGCGGACGGCGATTTTGACTTCGAGCGTATTTTTTTGGACATTCGCCGAACTCGTCGATTGCAACACGCGTCCCTGCATCGCCGCCTCCGCCGACGCGGTTTCGATCTCGACCGGCTGCCCGGAACGGACCAGCGGGACGTCTTCCAAGCGGACATCGGCCCGGACCTGCAGCCGCTGCGGGTCGTACATTTCGATCACCGTGCTGGAACGGTGCTCCGCTTGGGAATCGAGCCCCATCACGCGACTTCCCGGCGGGGCGATCAACCGCAGCACGCGGCCAGCGATCGGTGCCCGAATCACGCTCCGTTCCAACCGGAGTTCAGCCTGCCGCAACCGCGCTGCCGCTTCATCGCGGAAGGCCTCCGCCGCCACCACGTCCGCCTCCGCTTCCTCCAGCTGGCGGGTCTCCTCGACCAACAGTGCCAGCCGCTGCTGCAACGCGTCGACTTTCTTCTGCAGGGCCGCGACCTCGCGGCGGAGGTTCGGTTGCCGCTGGCGCCATTCGTGGAGCGTCGCCTGGGCTTCGGCGTGATCGCTCTCAGCCTGTTGCAGCACCCGCTCCGCGATGGATCGACGCGCCGCCTGCTTGCCCTCGAGGTTGCGCCGCGCGTAGCTCCACTTGGCTTCCGCCGCTTCGATCCGGTAGGGGATTTGGTCGAGCTCGGTTTGGGCCTTGGCCAGCAGCCGCTCCGCGTCGGCCAGCTCCACCTCCAGGTGCAGCGGCTGGTCGCGACGGGTTTGAGCCGCACGACGACTCGCCTCGGCCCGCTGCAACTTGCCCATTTCGATCGCCAGGGCAGCCTGAGCCTCCTCGACGGCCAACCGGGCATCGGCCTCGATCAACCGGGCGATCGGCTGGCCCTGTTCGACCTGCTCGCCCTCGACGACCAGCAGTTGCTCGACGACCCCGGGGGCCAACGCCGGAACCGCGATGGGCGTCGGTCGCGGTTCGATCCAGCCGGCCGCCTGAAACAAAGGCGTCCCGGCGGGCTGACGGGCCGCCCGTTTCACGATCACCGGGACCACGTCGACCGCCCGTCGCGGCAGTAACTGGCTTCCCGCGGCGGCTCCCAACAACCCGAAAAAACCGATCAGCATCCCGGCCGGTAGTCCGTAACGGAGCAGCCAACGCCGACGATGCCCAGGCGGGTTCGCCGCGGGCGTCGCCGGACGATCGAACGCCAACTGGCTAGATCGGAAGAGCACACGTCTGAACTCCAGTCACTCCGGAGAATCTCGT
>CAYNVI010000035.1:0-17312 GCA_964400585.1 uncultured Pirellulaceae bacterium
TTTTTTCTGTTTGGACCGAAGGCATCGCCATGCCGCTGCGTAAACTGCTGCACGCGAAAATCCATCGAGTGACCGTCACCGATGCGGATGTCGAATACGAGGGGAGCTTGACCGTTCCCCCCGATCTCTTGGAGGCCGCCGCGATCGTTCCCTATGAAGCGATCCAGGTCTGGAATGTGACGCGGGGTACGCGGTTGGAAACCTATGCGATCCGCGGCGAAGTCGGTTCGCGGCAGGTTTGCGCCAATGGGGCGGCGGCGCATCTGGTGCACCCCGGAGATCAGGTCATCCTCGCCTGTTACACGCTGCTGAATCAGGAGGAGATCGCCGGGCACCAGCCACGGTTGGTCTTCGTCGATCACGAAAATCGGATCAGCCACACCGGGCCGGAAATCCCCGGTCCCCACCGCCGCCAGTCGACCGCGGCGATTTCCTGACAGGTTGGTCGGGGAAGCGGGGCGCGCCAGAAGTGATGCTGCCTGCCGGTTCGCCATCCCGCGCCGCTCCGCGCCGCTCGGGGCGGAGCTTCGGCCCAGACGGTGGGGCGAGACCGCTTCCTTCCTCGCTGCTCCTTTTCCTTCTCGGTTGTCGAGCGATCCGTTGCAGAATTCTCCTGTGCTTTACGTCGCGATCGCGGTCGGCTTGCTCGCCGGGGGATTGCTCGGCGCCCAACCGAGTGCCAACGGTTTTCTCGGGCGCGTGCTGGGGCATCCGCTGCAGGCCGCGGTGATCTCGTTCGGGTCTGGATTCGTGTTGCTGCTGATCCTTTCGATCGGCTACGGCGTGTTCCCGCCCCGCTTTGCCCGTTCGCCTCTTTCGCTGCCCTGGTGGGCTTGGACAGGAGGAGCGATCGGAACCGTGCTGGTCACTTCGTCGCTCTACTTCGTCCCCCGGATCGGCTCGCTTTCCTGGTTCGGGGCGGTGATCACCGGGCAGGTGGTCGCCGCGCTGATCCTCGACCAGTGGGGACTGATGGGGAATCCGCGGAGTGCCGCCAGCCCGCTTCGCCTGCTGGGGGCGGCGATGCTGATCGGTGGGGTGTTGGTGATCACGCGGGCCAAGGCATTGGAGCAACGGGAAGGGGTCCGCGAATCGGCGGCCCGCGCCGCCGCGCTCGAGGAGGCTCCGGTTCCGGGAGACCCGCCCGACCCGGCGTCTTGAGTCTTGCCGCCCTTGTCGGCCACCGTGGCGTGGGGAGCAAGGCAGGGCTGATGAAAATGTTTCCGTCGGCGGATCTGCTTTGGCGGCCGTTGTTCATCGGTCGAAGCCTTATTTCAGTCCCCCCTCCCTCGAGCCGTTCGCGCAAAAAACGTCGCCATCAGGGACAACGTTACCTCGAACGGATTGGGGGAGGGGGATTTTCGGGCAGCGTCTAAATCGCAGGGTTTAGGCAGGAAACTCTGGTTGAGGAAAAAAAGGCTGGTAATTATTCTATTGCGGTTCGGTAGGCTGGCCGAACTATGGTGATGAGGCGAGCTAACTTTAATGTCCCTGGCGACTTCAACCGGTGTCCCCCCCGTGCTGATCGAAATGCGTTACCGCCAACTCGACGAGATCACCGAGCTTGAACCGGGCCGTCGGTTGGTGGCGTTACGGACGCTGCGGTCGGAAGAGGACTATCTCCGTGACCACTTTCCCCGTTTCCCGGTGATGCCGGGGGTGATGATGCTGGAGGCGTTGCACCAGGCGGCGGTCTGGATGATTCGCACGGGGGAGGATTTTGCCAGCCCGGTGGTGGTTCTGGAGGAGGCGAAGAACGTCAAGTTTGGCGATTTCCTCTCTCCGGGCGAGACCTTGGAGATCACCGCCGAGCTGATCAAGGAAGAGGGGGATCGGGTGACGGTCAAGACGCGGGCGCGGAAGGCGGACCGGATCACCGTCAGCGCTCGCCTGGTTCTCCGGAAGGCCAAGACCGGGCATGCGGAGCGGATGCGGACCGATCAGGATGTCTGCGCTCTGGTCCGCCAACAATTCAACGACACGTTCGGCGATGTGCCGATGGTGGAACGATCGTAACGGCGCGCGTTCCCCGATTCCGCTTTGGCTGCCCTTCGGGTGGCTATCCAAGATTTTTCCATGAGGATTGCGATTATGGCTCCAACGTCCGACGAAGTATTCCAAAAGGTCCAAGAAGCCCTCGTGGACGCCTTGGGAGTCGATGATGATGAAGTGACCCCGGAGGCGACTTTGGTCGGTGATTTGGGTGCCGAGTCGATCGACTTTCTCGATATCGTCTTCAAGTTGGAAAAGGCGTTCGACATCCAGATCCCGCGGGAAGAGCTTTCGCCCGAGGACATCTTGACCAACAGCCAGTACGTCGAGGACGGCAAGGTGACGGCCGAAGGGCTGGTCGAGCTGAAAAAGCGGATGCCGTGGGCGAACCTGGAAGAGTTCGAAAAGAATCCCCGCGTGCAGGATTTCGGCAACCTGCTGACCGTGCAGGATATGGTCCGTTACGTCGAATCGAAGCTGGCTGCCTAGTCGGTTTTCGCTGTCTCCTCCGCCGTTGCTTTTTACCCCATTGAGCGATCCATGCGTTGGTTGTGGCTCGACCGCTTCACCGAATTCCAAAGTGGTAGTCATGCCACGGGTGTCAAGAACGTCGCCTTGGACGAGGAAGCGTTGGACGGCTACTGCCCGGCCTATACGTTCTTGCCGCCGACCTTGATCATCGAAGGCATCGCGCAGCTGGGAGGGGTCCTCGTCTCGGAGCACTTCGACTTCGAAAAACGGGTGGTCTTGGCCAAAGTCGGAAAGGCGGTTTACCATGCCCTTGGTCGCCCGGGCGATCAGCTGCGGTACGCCGTGCGGATCGACAGTCTGCAGGAAAACGGGGCCTTCTGTTCGGCGACCAGCCATTGCGACGGCGCCTTGCAGGCGGAGGTCGATTTGATGTTCGCCTTCCTCGACCCCTCGCGGTTCGGAGAAGAATCGCTGTTCAATCCTGGCGACCTGTTGGGGATGCTGCGGCTGATGAATTTTTTCGAAGTCGCCGTCGATGCCGAGGGTCGCCCGTTGGCGATTTCCGAGAACCTTTAGCGCGGCTGCGGCCGTCGAATCACTCTAGCGAGGCGGAGCAGCAAGCATGCGCCGACGAGTTGTCGTTACCGGGATCGGGATGATCAATCCGATGGGCCACGATGTGGCGACCGTCTGGCAAGGGCTGCAGGAAGGTCGCAGCGGGGTCGGTTACACGACCCTTTTCGATGCCAGTCGTTTCCCCACCAAAATCGCCGCCGAAGTCAAAGACTGGGATGTCAGCCAGGCGGGCGAATCGGCCGAGGCATGGAAGGACCGCGGACGGCACACCAAATTCGCCGTGGGAGCCGCCCACCAGGCGATGGCCGATAGCGGGGTGGCCGATGCCGTCGACGACCCGGTCCGCTTCGGCATCTACATGGGCAGCGGCGAAGGCAACCAGGACTTCCTTTCGTTCAGCCGGATGATGACCGCGGCGATGGTCGAGGGAGAGTACGATGCGGGACGGTTTATCGCCGAAGGGCTGAAGGTGCTGAACCCCCAGGCCGAATTGGAGCAGGAGCCGAACATGCCGGCCGCCCATCTGGCGGCCCGCTTCAATGCCCAGGGTCCCAACTTCAATTGCCTGACCGCCTGTGCCGCCAGCAGCCAAGCGGTGGGCGAAGCGACCGAGATCATCCGTCGGGACGATGCCGACGTGATGCTCGCCGGGGGGACCCACAGCATGATCCACCCCTTCGGCGTCACCGGCTTTAACCTGTTGACCGCGCTCAGTACGAACAACGACGAACCGGCAGCCGCCAGCCGGCCGTTCGACCGCACCCGCGACGGCTTCGTATTAGGAGAAGGTTCCGCGATGGTCGTCCTGGAAGAGCTGGAACATGCCCAGCGACGGGGGGCGACGATCTACGGGGAAGTGCTCGGTTACGGGACCACCGCCGACGCCTTCCGGATCACCGACATCCCGCCTGATGGTCACGGGGGGATCGCCAGCATGCGGATGGCGATCGCCGACGCCGGCTTGCAACCCGAGCAGATCCAATACGTCAACGCGCACGGGACCAGCACGACAGTCAACGACAAAGTCGAAACCTTGGCGTGCCGGACCGTCTTCGGGGCGCATGCCCCGCAGGTCCCGGTCAGCAGTACCAAAAGCATGATGGGGCATTTGATCGCCGCCGCCGGGGTGACCGAGATGATCGTCTGTTTGATGGCGATCCGCGATTCGGTGCTGCCGCCGACGATCAATTACCACCATCCCGATCCGCTGTGCGACCTCGACTACGTGGCCAACACGGCTCGGCAAGCGGACGTACAGTACGCGTTGAACAACAGCTTCGGCTTCGGCGGTCAGAACGTGACCCTCTGCCTCGGCCGTTTTGCCGACTAGTTTTCTCGGTGGCGCGCCCCCCAGGGCGACGATCCCAAGCCCTACAATCAGGAACCCGCTGCGCGGGGAAAATCCTTCTCCCTCCGCCGCCGTTTCCCCCTCGCTTGGAAGGCTGCCACCATGTCCCGTTATTCGCTGCAGGAATTCATCGCCTCGAGCCGTCAGGACGAGGGGGCGACCGATTATTTCCAGTTGGAAAGCGATCGGATGCTGGAAGTGAATCTCAACGGGGAGGTCTGGACCAAAGCCGGCTCGATGGTCGCGTACGTCGGGCAGATCAAGTTCGAACGAGAACGGGTGCTGGAACGCGGGCTGGGGAACATGCTGAAGAAAGCGGTTTCGGGTGAAGGGGCGCGGCTGACCAAGGCGATTGGCCAAGGCCGGCTCTACCTGGCCGATGAAGGCAAAACGGTGCAGATCCTCCGCCTCGAAAACGAGTCGCTGGTCGTCAACGGCAATGACCTGCTGGCCTTCGAGCCGACGCTGCAGTGGGACGTGCGGATGATGAAGAAGATGGCGGCCATGATGTCCGGGGGCTTGTTCAACGTGCTGGTCCAAGGGACCGGCTTGTTGGCGATCGGCAGCCATTTCGAGCCGTTGGCGTTGATGGTTCGTCCCGGTCAGCCGGTGCGGACCGATCCCAATGCGACGATCTGTTGGTCGGGCAACCTGGCCCCCGAATTCCGAACCGATGTTTCGCTGAAAACCTTCTTTGGACGCGGCAGCGGCGAATCGATTCAAATGGAATTCAAGGGCGATGGCTTCGTCGTCATCCAGCCCTACGAGGAAGTCGTCTACCAGTCCACTTCCAGCAGCTAATAAACAAGTCTTCCGTACCGACCCAGGACGCCGTCTCATGTCCCGTTGGAACCCTACTGACGCAGAATTGATCGCCTTCCTCGAGGAGGCCTTACCCGCTTCGCAGATGGCCGAGCTGGAGACGCGGTGCCGGGATGACAACGATCTCCGGCGTCGGCTGGCCGTCGTCCGGGGCCGCGAGGATGCAGGGCTGCATACGATCGGAGCGATCTGGCGAAGGCACCGCCTCTCCTGCCCCGATCGGGAAACGCTCGGCCAGTTTCTCCTCGGCGTTTTGGAAGGTGAAGCGGCCGACTACCTTCGCTTCCATCTGGACGCGGTCGGCTGTCGGTACTGCCAGGCCAACGTCGCGGACATGCAAGCCCGCCAGGCCGAAGCGGTGAAGGTGGGCCAGCATCGCCGGACCCGTTACCTGCAGACGAGTGCCGGGTACCTCCCCAAAGGGGACGAGGAAGCCTCCGGGTAGGTCGCCCGGGGCCCACGGGGCAAGCGGGGCCCTCAGCCGGCTGAATCTTGCCGTTGGACCAGCCAGGGGCGGGTTTCGGCGGCGAGAAAGAACGAGCCGCAGATCACGACCAAGCCGTCGGGACCGACCTCTTGGCCCGCCCGGGCCAATGCTTCGAGCGGTTGCGGTTCGATCACGGCCGGTTGCTGCAGTGGCTGCCAGCTGGCGGCCAGGGCGGCCGGGTCGTGCCAGCGGGGGTTGCCGTGAAACCGAGTCAGCACCATCAGGTCGGTGACCGGGGCCAGCCGTCGCAGCATCGCCGCGGCATCTTTGTCGCGGCTGGTGGCAAACACGACCGCCGTCCGCCGTCCTTGCTGTCGCCTCGCCACGACCTGGACGAGGGCGGCGATCGAATCGTCGTTGTGGGCGGTGTCGAGGACCATTTCGGGACGTCCCGGGAAATGCTCGATCCGGCCTTCGCAGACCACATTTGCCAGCCCTGCTCGCTGGGCGGCTTCCGCGATCGGCGTCCCTCGCGGTGCAAGTGCATCGATGATCGCCAGGGCGATGGCTGCATTATCAGCTTGGTGCGTCCCTTCGAGCGCCAATGTCCAGTCACGACGGGAACGGAGGCCGTCGGTTCGCTGGTGGAAGTCGAGCTGCGATCCCCAGGGAGCCGCGGCCCCAGGCTCGGCGGCCGTGAGGTTGGAGGGATCCTGAGGCTTGCGGGGGGAGGCGTCGATCTCAAAATCGCGGCCGATCTGCCACAGCGGGGCTCCGGCCTCCGCGGCGACCGTCTCGATCACCGCGGCCGCCTCGGGGTGACGCACCCCGCTGATGACCGGCACGCCAGGTTTGATGATGCCCGCTTTTTCGGCGGCGATCTCGGGGATCGTGTCCCCCAAGATGTGCTGGTGGTCGAGCCCGATCGAGGTGATCGCGGTGACCTGCGGTTGGCAGACGTTGGTGCTGTCGAGGCGGCCTCCCAAACCGACTTCCAGGACCACCGCCTCGCAGCGGTGATTGCGGAAATGTTGGAAGGCCATCGCGGTGGTCAATTCAAAAAAGGTGGCGGGACCTTTCCCCGGCCGTTCGATCTGCTCGCTCGCCCGCCGCACGGTATCGACCAACGCGACCAGTTCCTCGGAGCTGCAGGGCCGCCCATCGATGCGGAATCGTTCTTCCAGCTGGACCAGATGGGGCGAGGTATAGAGCCCGGTGCGGAGGCCGTCAGCGGTCAGCATCGCCGCCACCATCGTGGAGACGCTCCCCTTGCCTTTGGTCCCGGCCACATGCACCAGCGGGGGAGCCGGCGTCGCGGCCGGGGCGTCGGCCAAGGCGAGCGCATCCAGCAACCGTCGCATCCGTTCCAGCTGGAACGGGTACAGCCGGCTGGGAGCCTGCAGGCGTTCGTAATCGATCCGGCCATACAGGTAATCGAGGGCTGCGGTCCGAGCGTCGGACCGGGGGGCCGGGCCGATCGGCGGGACGGGGGGGCCCTGATCGTGACGCGTCAACGTGGGGCTCTTCGCAAGGTTGGTGGGAATGGAAAAAGGATTAAGATAGAGCACCGAACCCTGAGGACCGCCGAGACGTAACACACGCGGACACCGCTGCGTCGGTGTCTCGGCTTTTCTCTCTTTTGCTTCCGATCCCCCAACCGCGGAAAGAGTCCTCGTGGCCCACGACGAAACCGCTCTCCTCGACGAATCGAGCCAAACGAGTCCTGCCGACGACCCGACGGCGTCGCAGGTGGTGATCGAAACCCGGAACCTCAGCAAGATATACCGGGACTTCTGGGGCCGAAAGAAGGTCCATGCCTTAAAGTCCCTCGATATCGAGGTTCAGCAGGGGGAAATCTTCGGGCTGCTGGGGCCCAACGGGAGCGGCAAGTCGACGACGATCAAGTTGATTCTGGGGCTGCTGTTCCCGACCAACGGGCGCGTGCTGGTCTTCGACAACGACGCCACCGAGACGGGGAAAAACGAACGGATCGGCTACTTGCCCGAGGAATCGTACCTCTACAAGTTCCTCACCGCCGAAGAGACGCTCGATTTCTACGGCCGGCTGTTCGACATGTCGGCCGCCGAGCGAAAGCGGCGGGTCGACGAGCTGATGACGATGGTTGGGATCGAGCATGCCCGCCACCGCCAATTGCGCGAGTACTCCAAAGGGATGACCCGCCGGGTCGGGCTTGCCCAGGCTTTGATCAACGACCCGGACCTGATCCTGCTGGATGAGCCGACCACGGGGCTCGATCCGATCGGGACGCGGGAGATGAAAGACTTGATCCTGAAATTGCGGGACCAGGGCAAAACGATCCTCCTCTGCAGCCACCAGTTGGCCGACGTCCAGGATGTCTGCGATCGGGTGGCGATCCTGCACCAAGGAGAACTGAAAGAACTGGGCCGCGTCTCCGACCTGCTGAAGGTGCAGGATGTGACCGAGGTGCACGCGCGGGGGTTGAGCGACGAGGTCAAAGCGGAGATTGCCGAGTTGATCAAGCAGCGGGGCGGGCAGGTGGATTCGATCGACAATCCGACCGCCACGATGGAGGATCTCTTCCTGAACATCGTTCGCGAAAGTGAGCTGCGTCCGGGAGCCCGTCGCCTGGCTGCCGGAAGCGAATCGGCCGACGACTCGAACGATGCCCCGCAGGAACAGTAGTCATGACGCTGCAACCGGAAGATTTTTGGTCGTTCAGCTATTGGTTGCTGCGACCGGATGCCCCGATTGAAGGGGCGTTGCTCCAAGGGGTCGTGCTGGCCATTCTGGCGATGTTGATCGGTCTATTGATCGGTTATCTGGTCGCCGCCGTGCGGGTCGGTCCCAGCGAAGGGTTTTATTCGGTCGCCCGGGTCGTCCGCGATCTGGTCCGGTTCGATTTACCCGGGACCTCGCCCCGCCGCATCTTTGCGCTCGCCCGGCTGGCATTCAAAGAAGCGATCCGGCGGAAGATTCTGATCGTGGCCGCGATTTTCGTCGTCGGCCTGCTGATCGCGGGCTGGTACCTCGATCCCAGCAGCGAGGATCCCGCCCGGCTCTACATCAGCTTCGTGCTGACCGCGACCAACTATCTGATCCTGATGCTCGCCCTGTTCATCAGCGCCTTCAGCCTGCCCGCGGATATCAAAAGCAAGACGATCTACACGATCGTGACCAAGCCGGTGCGGGCCACCGAGATCGTCCTCGGGCGGGTCTTCGGCTTCGCCGCCGTGGGGACGATGTTGTTGGTTCCGATGGGGCTGGCGAGTTACCTCTTCGTGACCCGCGGGTTGGATCACAGCCATGCGGTGGCCGACATCCAGGAACTGGAAGACGGCACCTTCGAAGGGGAATCGACCTTCGATCGCAGCCATGAACACAGCTTCACGCTCGACGAAAACGAAGCGGGTGAACTGGTCGGCTTTACCAACGAAGCCCGCGGTCATCGACACCTCGTTCGTCAAGACGGCGAAGCCTTCGTCTTCGGTCCCCCGGTCGACGCCTTGCATGCCCGCGTTCCCAACTACGGCGAGCTGACCTTTCTGAATCGTAATGGCGAACCGGGGCAGGGGATCGACGTCGGTCACGAACATATCCAAGGGGGCTACGGCAGCGCCAATCTGGGCCAGTTGCTGGGCACCAGCAGCGGACCGCGGCGGATCGAATACGGCTATGTCGAAGGCGGGTCGCTGGGCGCCGGAATCTACACGTTTTCGAACGTCTTCCCCGATCGCTACGCCGAAGAACTGCCGCTGGAGATGAACCTGCGGGCCTACCGCGCTCACAAAGGGGTGATCGATCGCGGGATCCGCGGGACGATCACGTTGCGGAATCCGGACACCGCTGCGGAAAGCGATCCGCGGCCCTTTATCGTCAAGGAATATGGCGTCGCCGAACGGCTGATTCCGCTGGAAATGCAGGGGACCGACGGAGAGATCTCGCGGACGCTGAATGTCTTCGAAGATCTGGTCTCCGACGACGGGCGGCTGGAAATGGTGATCCGCTGTATCGATCAAGGGCAGTACCTCGGGATGACCCGCGGGGATGTCTTCTTAAAGCCGGCCGAGAATGCTTTTGGTTGGAATCTGACCAAGGCCTACATCTCGATCTGGTTGCAGATGCTGATGATCATCTCCTTTGGCGTGATGTTCAGCACGTTCCTGTCGGGTGCGGTGGCGATGATCGCCAGTTTCATCTGTGTGCTGCTCGGTTTTGCCGCCGAGATGATCTTCGATATCCGCTATTACATGGACCAAGGCCGCCCGATGGGGGGCGGTCCGGTGGAGGCTTTGGTGCGGACGGCCCGGCAGGATTCGATGACCACCGAATTGGATGTCGATACGGTTGCCAATGCGGTGATCAAAGGGGTCGATTCAGTGATCGTGTACGCCCTCAATGCGGTGGCGACCGCGCTGCCGAACCTGCCCAAGATGCTGGAAACCGCCGAATTCGTCGCCAGCGGCTTCGATATCCTGGGCAGCCTGCTGGCTCGGCACGTGGCCACCACCCTCGCCTACTGTTTGCTCGCTTTCTTTATCAGTTACTTCTTCCTTAAGACTAAAGAGATCGCGGCATGAACCGGTCCACCAGTCTTCGCAATAAGCTGATCTACGTTTCCGTGTTGATCGTGATGCTGATCCCGCTGTTCCTGTTGGGGCAACCCGATAGTGGACGGGGCGAGCAGTCGGGCGGTCAGCTGACCCGGATGCGCGACGATTTCGAGATGGCCGAAAGCGATCTCGGCGAGATCGATCCGGCCAGCGAAACAATGAAGCTGAGCTCGCTGGGGCTGCGAGGCGTCGCGGCTACCCTGCTATGGAACCAAGCCCACGAACACAAGGTCCATCACGAATGGGACCGCTTGCGGGCCACGCTGAACAATATCTCGCTGCTGCAACCGCACTACGAGAAGGTCTGGGAATTCCAGGCGCACAACATGGCCTACAACGTGTCGGCCGAATTCGACGACTACCGGCAACGCTACGCCTGGGTGAAAAGCGGCACCGAATACCTGTCCGAAGGGGTGCGGCGGAATCGCAAAGCGCCGCGACTGATCTGGTACACGGGTTGGTTCTATGGCCAGAAGCTGGGCATGTCCGACGAGAAAACCGAATTCCGAGAACTCTTCCGGAAAGATGATGCCTTCCACGAGCGGATCGCCGAGGACGGGATCGATGTCAACGTGCGGGAGGCGAAAGGGCCCGACCAACTGCCGGATAACTGGCTGGTGGGCCGCCTCTGGCTGCAACGCGGGTATGACCTGACGCGCAAAGGGGGCGTGCAGATCAATCGCCAGACGCCGCTCAATTACTACGAGACGGGGCCGAAATGGCGGATCCAACATGCGGTTGCCGTCGAACGGGAATGGGATACCGAATCGATCGACAATATCGAAGAAGCGTCGCGCCGCGCCTGGCAGTTTGCCGGAGATGATTGGATCGAATTCGGGACGGCCGATATCCCCACCACCGCCGAATTCACGATCCGTCTCGGCTCGCTGGATGAATTGCGGCGCCGGCAACGCGAACTGCAGCAAGATTTTGACGAGCTGACCGAAAATGTCCGTCAACGACTTCGCGAAGAACGCTACGCCCAGCTCTCGGACGAACAACAAGCGGCGCTTGAGATTCCCGAAGCGGAACGGAACGAAGATCAATACCTGCTCGCTTACGAAGCCGAACGGCTGATCAAGCCGTCGACGGTCGATGTGACCGCCGCGGTTCCCCCGGAAAAGAAATTGGAGACGATCCGTCGCGCCGGCCAGATCCGCGAAGTGGAACGGCGGCTGGAAAAGACCGAGGGCTATCGAAGTCAGATCAACTACGAATACTGGAAAACGCGGTGCATCGCCGAACAGGACAAGCAGATGGTGCTGGCCCGGCGATTGGTCCACGATGCCGAAGCGGCCAATGATCGCGCCGAACTCGACAAGGCGATCGAGCTGTACGAGCAGTCGTGGGAAGCTTGGGCCGAGGTCTTCGACCAATACCCGTTGCTGGTCGTCGATGCCGCCAGCGATGAACTGATGGATTCCATCAATCGCTATCGTCGCTTGATCGACCGGGAGGAACTGCCCGATGATTTCCCGCTGACCGAGTTCGTCGCCCAACGCGAGTCGGTCGACGTCGATTCGGCCCAGTATGAAGAACTCCAAGCCTTGCAGCGAGAGAAGCTGAAGGAGGCGGAAGCGGCGCAGGATCTGGTCGAGCTCGATTTCCGGGCGATGGCGACCGAGGCGATCGAGCAAGGCACCGCGGCGAAAGCCGCCGAGGCGTCGACATCCGAGCCCCCCGCGGTGACGCCGCCCGAGGAAACGCCCGCGGAGGAAGCCGCCGCGACAACGGACGGGGAACCTTCCGACGCCGAGGAAACGCCCGGGGACAAAAAGGCTGCGGATGAAACGCCTGCGGATGAAACGCCCGCGGAGGAGCAGCCCGGGGACGAGGGAGCGCAAACGGCGGAGCCAGAGGCTGCGGCGGAGACGGCGCCCGAGGCCTAGCTTGCCGATGGAACGGGGCTTTCCAGCCAGCGACTGATCGATGATGGTGAAAGCGGATCCGCTCGACTCCTCCGCCAACTCCTCTTCCTGGAAAACCCGATGCGCGTTGCTTCTCTTTTGCCGAGTGCCACCGAGATTGTCGCGTTGCTGGGCCACCAAGGCGATCTGGTGGCGATCAGCCACGAGTGCGACTTTCCCGCTGCGGTCGAGCATCTTCCTCGGGTAACCTGCTCACGGATCGATTCAGGACAAACGTCCGACGCGATCGATCAACAGGTCCGCGCGCTGCTGGCAGCGGGGGAGACGCTTTACGAGATCGATGCCGAGGTATTGGCGAGCAGCCGCCCGGATGTCGTCTTGACGCAGGCGCAGTGCGATGTCTGCGCGGTCCGTCCCGAGCAGGTCGAGCGGGTGTTGCAGCGAGAGTCTGCATTATCGCAGACCGTGATGATCACGCTGGCGCCGGCCACCCTGGCTCAGACGCTGGCAGACATCGGCCGCGTCGGCCGGGCACTCGGGGCGGAGGGCTCGGCGACGGCGGCGATCGAACGGTTGCGACAGCGGATCGATGACGTGCAGCGGCGGTGTGCGCAGCAGGCCTGCTGGCGGCCGCGGGTCGCTTGCCTGGAGTGGACCGAGCCGATGATGGCGGCCGGCAATTGGAATCCGGGTTTGTTCGCGTTGGCCGGGGCAGAGTACGGCCTGGCCGCAGAGGGAAAGCACAGTCCCCAGCTCGACTGGGATGCCTTGGCGCGGTTTGATCCGGAGGTCGTGATCGTCGCGCCCTGTGGATTCGATTTAGCCCGGTCGCGGGAAGAGGCGGAACGGTGGCGGCGGCATCCCCGCGCCGCCGCTTTGACCGCCTGTCGTCAGGATCAACTGTTCGCCATCGATGGCAACGCGCTGTTGAATCGCAGCGGGCCCCGGCTGGTCGAGACGTTGGAAACGATCGCGGCCATCCTTCACCCTGCCTGCTTTTCCGCACCCGCCGACGACCTCTGGGTCCGCCTGGCGGCTGCTTAGCTGGACAGCGCCACTTTTGGATGCAAATCCCGTGTTTCACGGTGCGTATCGGTCATTTGAGCGGTTTCGGCGCTAGCCGCCGGCTGGTCAGCGAAAGGCCGGAGGCTAGCGCCCACCCGCTCACGAAAAGTGGCGCTGTCCAGCTGGGCTCGCGTCCCTTTCCCCGCAAGGCGCCTTGTCAGGATCCCTGCTGAGGATCGTCCTCCGCGGCGGCGGGCTGTTCGCTTCCCAAGCCGACGATCTCCAGCAGCCGCAATGCATTGGTGGTCGGCGTGACGCCTTGCCGCATCCGGTAATCGAAGGTCATCGCATCGCGGCCATCGGGGCCGCGATGGATCGTTTCGCGAAAGTGGACCGTCTGGGCGACCTGTTGCAGCAGCGGGTCTTCGGCCAGGTCGAGATCGTGCGTGCTGATCGCCCCGATCGCGCCGGTCTCCACGAGGTGTCCCAACACGCGGGCGACGGCGATTTGCCGTTCCCGGCTGTTGGTCCCCTGGAGGATTTCATCGAGCAGGTAGAGGACGCGGCGATCGTCGTGATCCCGCAGCTGGCGGGCATGTTCGACCACGCCGCGGAGGCGATGCAGTTCGGCCATGTAGAACGAGACCCCTTCACGGACACTGTCGCGGACGCGGATGCTGGTCGACAGGTCGACGTCCGGCAGCCGGAGGGCTTGCGCGCAGACCGGTCCCCCGGCGGCGGCGAGCATCACGTTCAGGCCGACCGAACGGAGCATCGTGCTCTTGCCCGACATGTTGGAACCGGTCACCAACAACACCGTCCCGGACGGGCCGATGGCGACGTCGTTGGGCACGCGGGCGTCATCCGGCAACAGCGGATGGCCGAGTTGCGTCGACGTGAGTTGGGCGTTTTCATCCGAGGCGATCCAGGTGGCTCGGCCCCAGTTCGGGTACTCGTCGCGGAGCGCGGCAAGCGAAACCAGGGCTTCCAGCGAACCGAGGGCGACGAACCAAGCATCGACCTGGTCCCCGTATTCCTGCTGCCAGCGTTCCAGCCGGCCCAGCACATGCACATCCCACAAGCCCAGCAGTTGCAGGGCGAGGTAGGGGATGAAGAGGATTCCGGAATGCCGCAGCGACGCTTGCCGGGCGGTCTTGTCGAGCCGGTTGAGGGCATGCACGCCCCCGGCGGGACCGACCAATTGCAGCTTGATGTCCTGCAGACGAGGCGGCGCATCGGGCAGGCTGTGGGCCGTGGTGAACAGGGCCGCGTAGCCGGCCACATCGCCTCGTCCGCTGATCGCCACCGCGAAGATGTCGTGAATCGGTCCCAGTTGCAGCATCGTGATCAACAGGTTGACCGTGACGACCAGGGCGAGCAGGCCGCCGACGATCGGCCAACCAAGGGGGAGGGCGGTGAGCAGCGTGACGATCGCCATCACGCCGGCGAAGAGACTTAGCAGGACCGACGCCCGCGCCCAAACGAGCAGCCAGCGGCGGGTTGCCAAGTAGCTGGGGCCACTGGCCCAGGCGACAAACGGATCGGGGGCGGCGGTCCCGTCGGCGGCCCGCCGGGCCAAGCGGTAGAACGCCTCGCGTTGATCCCGCAGCGGTGCCAAGGCCTCGACCGCCTCGGCACGGCCTTCGGCGTGGCGGCCCTCGGCGGGCCCGCCCAGCCAGCGGGCCAGGGTACGGAGCCCCGGACCGGTCGCCGCCACCGAAACCAGCTGGAACAGCGAGCCCCGCCCGAACAGGTCCAGGTCATCGGCGACATCGGCGGAGATCCCGCTGGAGGCGAGCCATTGATCGTCCGGTTTCCAGACCGGCAGCCGATCCCACCGGCGTTCCAACCGCGCCAGCAGGCGACGTACGACCGACCGGTTGCGGCGGATTTCCTCCAACGCATCGCGAACCTGCTGGTGCAGCGTCACCGCCACCAGGAAGGCGACCAGCGACAGCCAGCCGCTCGCTTGCATCCAGCCGACGCCGTTGACGTAGCCGAGCAGCAGGAGGGCCAGGGCGGCCAGGAAGGTCGCCGTGCGGGCGAGGTTCCAGCGGCGATCGGCCTGTTTCAACCGGTCCCGTTCCCCCTGCAAGGTCGCGAGTCGGTCCTGGTAGCGCTGTCGGGCCGCGTCACAGCGATCCCAGCCAGCGGCCGGCGAAACGGCTTGGTTGGCGGCCTGCTGCGGGGCAGCGGAAGGCCCCGCCGACATCGCTTCCTGCTCAGATTCCTGCTTGTCGGCTGCCGACATCCCAAATCACCTCTACCAGAAGGGGCTCACGCGGCTTCGATGGCCGCTTCGCGACGGCGCGCGGCGGTTTGTCGCGTCCCACCGCCGATCACCTTCAAGGCGACCCGATCCTCAAGATTGGGACGGAAGATGGTCAGCAACATCAGCGGTAAGAACCACGCGATGTACAGCCCCCCGCCATAACCGTGCCAGAACTGCGAAGCTACCATCAACGAAGCGGAGCAACTGATCAAGGTGCCCAAGTTCTTTTGCGAGGGCCACACCGAACAAAAACCGGCTAACAGGAGGAAGCCGACCAGCACGGGGAGCCGCCAAATCGGCAGCCAGCCGAGTCCCCAGACCCCCTTCAATCCCTCCATCGTGGGAACCCACAGGCCAAACATTTGCACCACACGCTGGTCGAATTCGGCCGCCCCGCCGAATCCCAGCAGGATCATCAGGCAGGCCAGCGTGACGGTTACTCCCCCCGCGAACTGCCCGACGCCACGCTGCCAGTAAAAACTGATCCAGAGCGGCAGCAGGAACAGCGGGTAATAGACCAAGCCAGCGGCCAGGCCGAGGAAGATGCCCGCCAGGAAGGGACGCCGGTAGCAGAGGACCGCCCAGACCAGCATCGCTGCCGGCAAAATGTGATCGACCCGCCCGGTCATCTGGGCGGTGTAGGGGAGGAGCAGGTAGAGCGTCGCGCAGCCGACGCCCGCCCGCAAGTTCGAAAAATGGCGATAACCGATCAGGACCATTCCCAGTACGACCGCCAGATGGGCGGCGATCGCCAAGATCCGGGCTAAGGACGCGCGTGCCGGGGGTGCCGTAGCGAGCGGTTCGTCGTCGGCCGTCATATCGGGGACGCCCGTTCCCGTGAACAGGTGGGGGACCGAATTCATCAGCGGGTAACCAGGGCCGAGCGGCGGCCCCTGTTCGTGCTGCATCCGCGGCGAGCTGGTCACGACGTTGGCCATCAGGAAGACCAGCAGCGAAATCCCGATGAAATTCAGCCCGCCGGTCGTCAGGTTCGGATCGAGCAACGGGCGGCGAACGAGCGCGCAATCGAGCAGCAACCGCAGCAGGATCAGCAACTGCACGGTGAGCAGCCAGATGAAACCACGGAGCTGCAACGAGCGGGCGGCCGTGCGAAAGCTGGCCCAACTCTCGGGCGGCCGCAGGCCGACCCCCCCCTCGTTCGCCTCGTTCGCCTCGTTCGCCTCGCCCGTCTCCTCCGGTCCGGCCCCGGCGGGCGGGCCCGCTTCGGCCGCTGCTTCGCCTGCAGAGGACGCTGGGGGAGGGGGCGGGTAGACCGGCTCGGCGACGCGTTGGGCCGCTTCGGCCGCCTCCCACGCCACCAATTGTTCCTCGGCTTGAAATTCCTCCCGGCGTCCCTGGTAGACCATCAACAGGCCGGGACCCAGCAGGATCAACAAGCAGATATCGACGTTCCGAATACTCCAAAACCGATGGAACACGAAAAACAGGCCGATCATCAAAAACGACGACAGGTAGACCCAGGTCGCCGGATCGGGGCGTTCGTAATGGAGCAGGAGTTCGCTCATGGCACCGTTAAGTCAAGGAGAAGGTGTCGGAGCGGGGGTGAAACTCAAACTGCTTGCTTTGGGAAAAGAACGCCAATGGATTTTCGTAGACGACCTTGCGGATCAGGCTCTCGCGATGACCCCGTTGCCGCATTTCGAAGATCAGATCGGGCACCGCCGTCGGTTTGCTCGGCCCCCAGTCGCCCGCCGAATTGACCAGCAGGCGTTCGGGACCATACATCTCGATCATGTCGGCAGCTCGCGCCGGGGTGCATTTGGAGATCGGGTAGAGCGTCATCCCGGCCCAATAGCCATCCTCCAGGACCGCCCCGATCGTGTGCTCTTCGACATGGTCGACCAGCACGCGGCCGCGCTCGATCCGCCCATCGCCGTTGAGCATGTCGAGGATCATCCGCGTCCCCTGGTATTTGTCT